>RGSV01000077.1 GCA_010025655.1 Acidimicrobiia bacterium | reverse complement strand
CGTACGACAAGGCCGCATCGACCTTGTCGAACGACTGCACGTCGTCACAACCCATGGCCTGCGCGACCTTCATCAACTCGCTGGCGGGTGTTCCTCGCGGCGTCGGTGCATTGCAACACACCACAAGATCGAAGTCGTCGGCACGAAGCGCCCCGAGCAACTCCTCAGGGTCACGACTCTTCAACATGCCCAACACCAACACTCGCCTGCCATCAACCTGGAAGTCGTCGAAGAAAACTTCGGCACAGACCTCAGCCCCACCCACGTTGTGTGCGCCATCGACGATGACGAGTGGTTGATGACCCATCACCTCAAAGCGACCGGGCATCGACACGGTAGCCATGCCCTCGTCGAGCACATCGCGACTGATGGCATGGTCAAAGAATTCTTCAACTGCGACGATCGCCGTCGCGGCGTTGTCACCCTGGTGCCTGCCGTGCAGTGGCACGAAGAGCTCACGGTGCTCGGCGCGCGTCGTGCGCACACTCACGAGTCGCCCGCCAACGGCAAGTTCATTCTCGAGTACCTCGAAGTGCTCGTCGCGTACCACACGCTTCGCGCACGGTGCAGCCGCCAGGATTTCTTGCACGTCAGGTCTGGTCTCGCCTTGCACGAAGACGCTGTTTGACTTGACGATACCCACCTTCTCGCGGGCTATGTGAGCGTGGGTTGGCCCGGCGAACTCGGTGTGATCAAGTGAGATGTTGGTCAATACCGCAACATCGCTTTCAACGACGTTTGTCGCATCCCATCGACCAAGCAAACCGACCTCGATGACGCCAACGTCGATGGCGCTGTCTGCAAACCAACGAAATGCCACTGCGGTGAGAATCTCGAAGTAACTGATGCGTCGCCCGACGAGGGGCTCTAACTCGGCAATCGCGAGCACGTTCTCAGCAAACTCGTCATCATCAATCGGCAAGCCGTTACGCATCATTCGCTCGTTAACCCGCTCAAGATGAGGGCTCGTGTAAGTGCCGACGGTCAGGCCGTGGGCCATGAGCAACTTGGTCACCATCTGGCTTGTCGAGCCCTTGCCGTTGGTGCCCGTGATGTGAATAGTTCGATATGCGCGCTGTGGCTCACCCAACAGCTGCATGAGCCGCTCAATGTTTGCGAGGCTGGGCGACTCGATTCGACCCGTCTTTTCGTACACCGAGTGAGATTCGAGAAATTCTCGCGCGCGCTCGATCGGTGTCAAACTCACGGCTTGACCGTAGTTGCCGTGCCAGTCAGCGTGCGGCGATTTGTGAAAACTGGCGGAGTCAGGATGCTGCGCGCTTTGGTTTCGCCACGCGCGGCGAACGGGTCACCATCTTCGGGGCTACCCGGTCGGTGACGCAGTTGGCATCAATGATCACCTTTGCGACATCGGTACGACCCGGCAAGTCGTACATCGTGTCGAGCAACACATCTTCGAGAATTGCGCGCAGACCACGGGCGCCCGTGCCACGCTCAAGCGCAAGTTCGGCGATTGCTTCTAGACCGGGTCGAGTGATCTCGAGTTCCATGTCTTCGAACTCAAAGAACTTCTGATACTGCTTCACGAGCGCGTTCTTCGGTTCAGTCAGAATCTGCATCAAAGCATCCTTCTTCAACGAGTGCACCGCCCCGATCATCGGCAGGCGCCCGATGAATTCGGGAATCAACCCGAACTTCATCAAATCCTCCGGCAACACCTTGGCGAACAAGTCTCCGGGGTCGCGATCGCGCTTCGACTTAACGGTGGCGTGGAAGCCCACCCCTTTGTCACCAAGACGCGAACCAATAATTTGATCAAGACCGGCGAACGCACCACCAACGATGAAAAGCACGTTGGCGGTGTCAATCTGAATGAACTCTTGGTGCGGATGCTTGCGCCCGCCCTGGGGCGGCACCGAAGCGACCGTGCCCTCGAGAATCTTGAGCAGGGCCTGCTGCACTCCTTCGCCTGAGACATCGCGGGTGATCGAGGGGTTTTCGCTCTTGCGGGCAATCTTGTCGATCTCGTCGATATAGACGATGCCCATCTCGGCGCGCTTTACATCAAAATCAGCTGCCTGCAACAACTTGAGCAAGATGTTTTCGACATCTTCACCGACGTAACCCGCCTCGGTGAGCGCTGTCGCATCGGCAATCGCGAACGGCACATTCAACATTCGCGCGAGGGTCTGGGCCATGTGGGTCTTGCCGCATCCAGTGGGCCCGAGAAGCAAGATGTTGCTCTTCTGCAGCTCTACTTCGTCACGACGTGGCTTCTTTGCTTGCGAATACTTGATACGTCGGTAGTGGTTGAATACGGCGACGGCCAGCACTTTCTTGGCGGCATCTTGCCCGACAACGAAGTCGTCGAGAAACGCTCGAATCTCACGCGGTGTCGGCACGTTTTCAAGACCGGCACTGCTGGTGTCGGCAACCTCTTCATCGATGATTTCGTTGCACAAGTCGATGCAGTCATTGCAGATGTACACCGAAGGCCCGGCAATGATCTTCTTTACCTGCTTCTGCGTCTTTGAACAGAAGGAACACTTGACGAGTTCTGCGGTGTCGCCGAACTTTGCCATCGTCGCCCTACCGAATGGGTCCGCTGCGGTCGGCCAACTGTCGCGTGCTGATGACTTCGTCGATGACTCCGTAGTTCTTGGCCTCGTCGGCTTCCATCACGAAGTCGCGATCAGTGTCGGCATGCACGCGCTCAATGGTCTGACCGGTGTGCTTCGAGAGAATCTGTTCGAGCAAGTCGCGCATACGCAGAATCTCGCGCGCCGCAATCTCAAGATCGGTGACTTGGCCATAACCGACCTGACCATACGGCTGGTGCAGCAACACGCGCGCATGCGGGAGCGCGAGGCGCTTCCCCTTCGTGCCGGCGGCAAGCAACACCGCTGCAGCTGACGCTGCCTGACCAAGACAAATCGTCGCTATGTCGTTCTTGATGAACTGCATCGTGTCGTAAATGGCGAACAACGCAGTGATGTCACCACCAGGGCTATTGATGTAGATGTTGATGTCTTTGTCGGGATTTTCACTCTCAAGGTGAATGAGCTGCGCGCAAATCAGGTTGGCGATGGTGTCGTCGATCGGCGTACCAAGAAAGATGATGTTCTCTTTCAGCAAACGGCTGTACAGGTCGTAGACCCGCTCGCCGCGGCTCGTCACCTCGGTGACGTTAGGGACGTAATAGTTCGAGAACTGCATGGGGGGTTTCAGTCGCCTTTCGGCTCATCTGCCACCGTACTGGTGGCGTCTTCACCTGTGTTGGATTCATCATCGCCGCCAACCCCTACGCCCGTGTCACTGGCGGGGTCAATGTTCACGCCCTCGCGCAGCAGCATGTCTGTGGCGATCGTCGCGCCAGTCTCGTCGACGTACGTGACTTCGCGCACGAGCCACTCGAGCGCCGCCGATTTGCGTAGTTGTGCACGCAGGTCGCCGACGGCATCATTCTTTTCGTACAACTTCTTGACGCGCGCGGGCTTCACCCCGGCACGTTGAGCGATGCGTTCGTATTCATCTTCAATGGCTTGGTCATCGACTTCGATGTTGCGATCTTTTGCAATTGCTCGCAAGGCAAGATCAACGCGCACCGCCTTGCGTGACTGGTCACGTAGCTGTTCGATGAACTGCTCTTCGGTCTGACCGGTGATCTGCAAGAACTGTGCGATGGCGATGCCCTGTCGCTGGAACGTTTCGACCGTGTTGCGTACCCGCGACTGCAGGTCGCCCTCGACCATCGGCTGTGGCAGCTCGATGTCAACCAGCTTCGCCAATTCGTCAGTCACGCGGTCGACGACACTGTTGCGCGCCTGATTGAGACGAGACTCGCTCATGCGTTCACGCAATGCGCTGCGCCAGGCATCAACCGTGTCGAACTCGCCAAAGGTGTCGGCTACCCACGCATCAGTCAATTCGGGCAGCTGAAGTTCCTGCACCTTCACGACCTTGAGAGAAAACTGGGCTTCATCGGTGTTGCCGTTGGGCACTGCCGTGAAGGCTGCTTCTTCGCCCGCTGACATGCCGACGAGTTGTGCGTCGAAGCCCTCTGCCACCCAACCTCGACCTACCTCATAGAGCCACGCTTCGACGTTGAGCCCTGGCACCGGCGTGCCGTCACGGGCAGCCGAAAGATCTACGGTGACCTGATCGCCCGTAGCGATCGGACGCGCAGCATCGACGAGTGTGCCGTGTCGCTTGCGCTCGTTGTTCACGACGTCGTCAATTTCCTTCTCGGTCGCAGTCGTCGCCGGCAATTCCACTCGCAGCCCGGCGTAGCCCGCCACCGTGATGACCGGGCGAATCTCCATCTCGCAGTGGAAGGAAATCGGAGCGCCAAGCTCTTCTGCGCCGTGTACATGGTCGACCTTTGGCGTGGCGATGATGTCGATGTCATGCTGCTTCACCGCTTCGGCGAGATACTTCGGCACGGCATCTTCAATGGCTTGCGCGCGCGCCGCCTTCATTCCTGCCTCACCGAGGTGGGCGTCAATGACCTTGCGCGGGGCTTTGCCGGGTCGGAACCCCGCGATACGCACCTCACGCGCCAATTTTCGATAGGCGATCTCGACATCGCGATCGAATTCGGTCACATCGACCGAGATGTTGACGTTTACTTTGTTGCCTTCAAGGGGTTCGACCGTGCACTGCATGAAGGGAGAAGGCTACAAGTGACATACTGAGTGCATGCCGTTTTGGAAGCCGCACTCCCTCGCCAAACCCCACGAAGGCCAGCTTGATCTGCGCATCGGTGACACTGTCGTAACCACGGTGGAATTACCCGAGGTGCCTCTGGGCAGTCAGGGTCGCGTAATTCTCGCCAATGGGTTTCAGTGGCAGCGGTACTGGGTGCGCTTCGGCAACGGTGTCGAGGTGAGCGACCTTGATCACCGACATCTGGCACCCGTGGGTCGCACCAAGAAGCGTCTCGCCAAAGCCGCCAAGCGCGCGAAGTAAGCCGCTGTTCAGGGTGAGCGCGACACCCGTGACAGACCCGCGCGCGCAACTCTCCCCCTCGCGCTTTCCGGGCGCCATGGGCGAATGGGCGCGCTTCGACGGGCCTGCCGGCACCCAGATGGTCGACGTCGCGATTCGCGCAGCCAGCGAGTGGTCAGCGAGCGGCAACAACGCCAACACCCACGGGGCATTCGCTCAGGCACACGCCACCGATGCGTTGCTCGAGCGTGCTCGCGTAGTTGTTGGCCAGTTGCTCGATGCCGACCCGCAAGGCGTGTGCTTCGGCGCAAATATGACGACGATGACCTTCGCCTTGACACGCGCCATGCCCTCTTCCAACAAGAATCGCGCAGCGGCCTCGGTGGCGGCAATGTTTTCAAGATTTGGTGTTCCGGTCTCGAAACGTCGCGGGCCAATGTTGTCGGCGGGGCGAACTTTGGCAACAGGTAGAGCATTGAGCAGGTTGGGTTCGATGCACATGACTCCGGCGTGCGGCCCATACCACTTGTAGGGACTGGTAGCGAGCACGTCGCATCCGAGTTCGCGAACACTTACGGGCATGTGTGGCACGAGGTGAACAGCGTCGACGAACACGCGCGCGCCAACCTGACGCGCGAGTGCAATCACTGCCCGAAGATCGGGCATCGTGCCGATCAAATTTGACGCGCCGGTGACGGCGACCCATTTGGTGTTCGGTGTGATGAGATCAGCGAGGGCCCCCATGTCGAGACGCCCGTCGGGTATCGAGAATGGCGCTAGTACATGCTCGGCACCCGAGTCTTCGCAGGCGATACGCCACGGCGAAACATTCGCATCGTGGTCAAGCTGCGTGCCGACGACACGATCGCCGGGCCGCAGCGTGCGGGCAATGGCGCGTGTCAAGGCGAAGGTCATCGTCGTCAT
>RGSV01000076.1 GCA_010025655.1 Acidimicrobiia bacterium | reverse complement strand
TCGGCACCATTGTCGACCGGCGGCCAAGCCATCAAAGAGCTCGCGCCCTGGTCGACCATGGCCTTGGCGAAGCTGGCGCCCATTCCACGGGCACCACCGGTAATGAGGGCCACTTTGCCAGTGAGGCGCAGCCCGTTCGAGTGAGCCGCGAGCTCTTTGATGGCTTGGCCGCCGGTCGACAATGGTGCCGATGGCTTCATCGTCGAAGACGACGTCTCGCTCACTTTCGAGCTGGTGATTGCAGTCGCGCCAGAAGCTGCGCGAGTGCTTGACGCTGCTCGGGCTAGACCCGGGCCTTTGTTGGATTTCGTTGCCATTGCAGTGACCTCCTAGTGGTCGTTGTTTGATTGAACTGTTTACGAATGAATGACTGTTTATAAGCCAATGACGACGTCGTCAGGCACGAGTACAGAGCTGACTGCGTGCACGACACCATTGGTGGCATCAACGTCGGCCATCGTCACACGCGCACCGTCGATAGTGATGCCAGATGTTCGCACGACAACGTCAAGCAGGGTGCCGTCAAGGGCGGAATACGACGCAGTGTTGAGATCTTTTGCCATCACTTCGCCGGTGACCACGTGGTGCAGCAGTACTTCGCGAAGCACGGCAACATTTGCTGGATCGAGCAAGAAGTCGAGCTTTGCCTTCGGAAGTGCGAGAAACGCCGCGTTGCGCGGAGCAAACAGGGTGAACGGACCACTTCCCCTGAGCGTGGTGTCAAGACCAGCTTTTTTCAGTGCCGTGACGAGCAGTGAGTAGCGAGGCATCGCTTCGAGAATCGACGTGATCGTCAACTCGCCGTTGACGCGACGCCAGCGGCTCTTTGCGCCCTCCGAGGCGCAGATGAAGCGTGAATTGTTCGCTCTGATCAATGCACCAGGGGTGCTGCACTTCTGGCCGTTGATTGGCTCTGCCTGTGCAGCCGCTGGAACTGCGAGAAGCAGTGCGGTCGAGATGAGTAGGGCCTTCTTCTTTGAAATATTTCTGATGTGTTGTGTCATGTCAATATCATCGCGAGCACGAAGAGAATTGCGACGCAATTTGCGGCAAGTCGGTATGCGCGTCGTATAGATCGTGACCGTGATACCGATCATCATGAGGAGACAGCAAGTGACGTGGAGTCACAACTCAAGCAGCGTCGACAGCCTTGAGTAATCAGGGCGCCTGCTTCACAGCGTGGCAGGTTGCAATAGCGATTTCATGAGTGCCCGTAGCAAGGAGGGCCGTGCGATATCTCGCCCGACCCTCCTGCCCGGGATTACCGCTTACCTTCGCCGAACAGGCACGTGATGCGTATCCGCATCCTCACCGTTAAGCGGCACCCGAACTTCGAGGATCCCGTCCTCATACTGAGCGGTCACGTTCTTCTCTGACGCCTTGCGGGGGAGGGTGATGATTCTCGTGAACGAGCCGTAGACAAATTCTGTGCGCTGACGCTTGCGCTCCTTCTCCTTCTTCTTCTGGCGGCGACGGATATCAAGACGCAGCATGGCATTAGTGATTGTCAGGTCGATGTCATCGTCGGGGTTGATGCCCGGAGCTTCGGCACGAATCACGTAGGTGTCGTCTTCCTGAAACTCTTCAACACGTATTTGTGACGCGACTGCAACATCGTCGAGTGCTGCTGGCCACCAGAACGGACGCTCCTGTAACCATGATGAGATATTGCGATCCCAGGGTGATGTCTGGATCAAAGACATTGGTGATTCCTTTCGTTGAGGGTTGATTGCGGTTCGACGATAAGCAGCGCAGTGATGCGAAGCAACGAACACGAATACCTTCCACTTGAACGGAAGTACCGCGAGACAATTCAGGTATTGACGTTCGTACTGGTATGCCCGCTTCGTGAGTTTCGCATCACTGCGCTGCTTACCGTGTCGCACACGAAACAACGATCACTGGGGAGCGGTATCACATATGGTCTCAATCGCAGTCTGCGAGCAACAAGAAATGGTTCGCGAGGCACTCGTTAAAGCAATAGCACCACTCAAAGGGGTCACAGTGCTTGTGGCCGAAAATGACGGCGAGTCGTTCGTTAAAGCCGTGCAGCAGCACAAGCCGCAAGTGATGGTGGTCGATGTCGCACACGCCAATGGTGCAGGTCTCGATGTTGCGCGCAGAGCCAAGGCGGTTCACGGTGCGGGAAAGGTAGTGACTCTTGTCGATGACGAGAGCGACGCGGCACTAGTCAACAGTTATGAGCTCGGCGCAAGCGCCGTGGTTAGCAAGCGGCGTCCGGTTCGTGACCTACACCAAGCCGTACTCGACGTGGCATCGAACGTGAACACGATCAACCCGGTCGCAGTGCGCAATGCGAAGCGGCGTCTCGAAGAACACGGTCACATGGCACTGACGCGGCTTGACGCCACCGACCGCAAGATGCTTGAGCTGTTGATTCGTGGTTGCACCGACCGGCAAATCGCGAGCTCGGTGTATCTCTCTCTGCAAACCGTGCGCAACCGTATGTCGCGGCTTCTGCAGAAGTTTCACCTCGACAATCGAACCCAACTGGCGCTGCATATCGAGCGACTTGGTGTCTTCGATGATGTCTCCTCATCACGAACGCTCGTGGCCGCAGCCGACAAGTGAACTACTTGGCCAATCGAGAAATCTCTAACAACAAACCCAACAAAGAGAGGAATAACCAGCAATGAGCGATATACCCACCGACATCACATCGAGGCGTAAGCCGCGGCGACGCTGGTCGCTTGGAATCACCGTTGCGGCGATTCTGGCGATTGGTGCGTTCATCGTGGCGTCATCGAGTAGTGCAGAGTCGTACGACGCGAACAAAGTTGTGGCAAATGCCGAGGGCAAAAGCGCCGATTATGGCGACAACACCTCGGGCGATTGCGACACCGAGGCCTTTCTTGGCCAAGAGCAAGATCTGTGGCATTTTGTCGTTGCACCACAAAATGTGAGAGATGGTGACGAGTCATACAAGCTCAGTGCCGAGATCACGGCGGTGTACATCAAGTGGCAGGGCATCGCCGGCGTCGTGCGATACACCGGCACTGACGATTACGACCAGGGCAACGCTGGAGCAAATCTGTTTTGGGTCTACACCGAACCAGGTCGCACAATCGAGCAGGCGTGGCTCGAATATGTAGTTACGCGTGATGACGGTGAGACGCCCACTGAAACATACTTAACGTCTCCGCACAACCTGTCGCACGCGTGTGCTTCTGGCTATGGCAGCGAGCCCCCCACGATTCAGGTTGACTCTGTTGCCGACTACGACATGGTCTATGACCTGGTCTACGACTGGGATATCGACAAGACCGTTGATGCTGCAAGCTTGCTTGCGAACGGCGCAGATCCTTACGTCTTGAGGTACTCAATCGACGCGGTGCGAGTTGAACCTCCGGTACCCGGTAATTACCGAATCGTCGATGGATCAATGATCGTGACTGGCACCGTCGATGTTACGGATGCTGAGATGAGTGACATTGTCGTCACGACGCCTGGTGGAAACTGCCTGGTCACTGATGATGCCAACACATCTGATGGCAACTACATCTACACCTGTGTGATTATCAGTGAGCCGGCAGTGACGTCGGCGGCTGGGCTCGATGGCCAGAGCGTCACGGTCACCGGCGTTGTTACTACCGATGCCGGCACGGCTACCGACAACGTGGTCATTCCATGGGGTGAGCCCGACTCGCTCACTGTCAATGACGTTTTGCATGCAACCGCCTACATCGTTGATGGCGAACGTCGTTCGGAAACGTCTGCTGGGCCGCTCTCGCTTGACTATTCGATCACTTGGCAACCAGAAGAGTGCCCAGACCAGCGTGTCAATGTTGCTGAACTTTTTGATGGTGCAACCGAACAGTCGCTCGGCGTTGACGACACGCTGACCATCTCAGGCTGCCCGCCGGTGCCTGGTCTCACGATTGGTTATTGGGGCAACAAGATGGGTGCCCCGCAGGTGGTCAATGCATTCGCAGCTCTGGCGGTCAAGTATCCGGCACTCGCCGCGATTCCAATCACGAGTGAAGCGAGTGTGCGCAGCTACTTCACTAAGGCCAATTGCAGCGGCGACTGCATGACCATGTTCCTCGCGCAAGCCCTCGGAACAGCGATGAATGCGCGAAGTGGTTCATTTGGCGATCAATCCGTCTACTTCGATGGTCAATGCAAGACCGTCGACAGCTGGCTCGATATTGCCCTGCGAACTGCGATACCCACCGATCGCGCCACGCGAATTGCATTCAAGTCGTTGTTCGACGACCTCAACAACACTCGCGCCATTCGCTGCGCCTCGGTGAGCTGACATGCGCCTCGTCTCGTCCACGGTGTCTCCTCGGCCTCGCCGCATTGCGGCGGTGGCCGAGGGGCTGGCCTACGTAGGCGGAATGTTCGGAGTGCTCGGTCTGGTGTTGTTTGCGATTCGCTCGTGGGCCGACTTCAGTCTGATGACGCGACTCGCTCTTTCAGGGCTGAGCGCTGCCGTGCTGACCATTGGCGGTCTCGTAATCAGTGACGATCGCCAACCGGCGTCGATTCGCTTGCGACAGTTCTTATGGCTTGGTTCCACGGCCTGTGTGGGCGTGTTCGGTTCGGTGGTGGGCGACGAGTGGTTCGACACAACAGATGAAGCTCGGCCAGTGCTTGTCATTGCGGTAGCGGTGGCAGCAGCAAGTGCATTGCTGTGGTGGTGGCGAAGTGGTATCGCTCAACACGTCACCGGTCTCGGTGCACTCGCCGTCGCATTTGGAGCAGCATCTCACGAGATCTGGGATGTCGGCGCCGCTGGTGTTGCCGTGTGGATCGTCGGTGTTGCCTATCTCTTCATTGCTGTCACAGTCGAGCGAGAGGGCAACTGGATAACGGGCACGCTCGGTGGGATTGCCGCAATAGTAGGTGCAATCTACGCGTCGCAGCAGTGGACCGGCCCCGCTCTGCTCGTGGCCGTCGCGACGTCAGCCTCGTTGATCTTCCTGGCAACCATGTTCATCGGTCCGAATGACGTGATATTTCGCGTGGCCTTCATCGTGGTGGGCATCACCGGCATGGTGCAGAGCACTCCGCCCGCCGTTGCCCATTTCGCCAACGAGGCCGGAGTCAACACAGGTCTCGTCATCAGCATCATCGGAGCTCTGCTCGTGTTGGCGGGCTTCTCTGACCTGACCATCAGCGGTGGTGCGACCACTGCGATTGGAGCAGTGGCAACGCTTGTTGGCGCGGCGGTCACCGGGGTTGAATCAGAAGATTTCGCAACCGTCTATGGCGTGATCCTTGCTGTGTTGTTGGTTGCCGCCGGAACGGTGCCAGGTCACACCTTGGTTTCAGTCGCTGGGCTTATCGGGCTGATCGCATTCGTTCCGTGGGGCGTTGCGCACTTCTTCCCTGGAGAAGATCGAGCACCACTCATCGTGTTGATCGTCGGTGTGCTGATCGCGTTTTCGGGTGTGCTTCTGTGGTGGATTGCGAGACGTAGCGCGCGAGGTGAACACGCCATGTTTTCGAGAAGTGGGCGAGTGTGAACGTGTCGATTCTCGACAAAGTGTGGCCATGGCGCCTCTTCATCACGAAATCAGATGCCATGCGCCCGATGATTTTTGCCGGAGATCTGCTTGTCGTACGCCGAGCCGCGCGCGACGGACTCGGCTATGAAGCGGGTGATGTCATTGTCTACGACTCGAGTCATGAGAAGCCTTCGGCAAGTGTGAGACGAATCTGCACGGTGCTACACCCGTCTGACGGTACGACGCACTATGTCGTGCGCCGTGACGACGACGGGCTTGCTGTTGACAGCATCGTTGAGTCGAGTCGAGTGATTGGTGAAGTTGAGGCTCGACTTGTGAATGTCGGCCGAGTGGTCGGTGGCAGTGTCGGG
>RGSV01000075.1 GCA_010025655.1 Acidimicrobiia bacterium | reverse complement strand
GCCCTGCACGATGGCGACGCCCGTTTGGGCTGACGCGTTCTCGAGCGACCCAAGGTCGGTGACGTTCGTGATGCCGATCTCACGCATGCGATCGAACACCACGAGCACCACTTCGGCGTGGCCGGTACGACCGCTGCAGACCTCTTTGTACGTGGGTTCGGGTGTTGCGCCACCCGCGTAACCAACCGCCGTCGAATACACACCCGGCGCTTGCCAAAACTTGCGCTCGGCGCCCCAGAAACAGCCCATGCCGACGACGAGGGTGTCGCAGTGTTCGGGCCAGGGCCCGACGAGTCGCGCACCGTTCACGAAGTGCTTTTCGGCGATCTGCATGACGAAAAACTACCCGCGAGCGCGAGCGAGTTCGTAGCTCACGATGGTGGCAGCCATCGCAACGTTGAGACTTTCGGCACGACCGGCGTGGTCGATGCGAATCCACCCGTCGACACTGGCGGTCAACTCGGGCGACACACCGTGTGCTTCGCTACCGAGCACTACGCACACTGCCCCGTCGAGATCAGCTTCGGCCAAGCGGCGCGAGCCAACTTGCTCGTGCGACGACGTCGCCAACACTCGATAACCAAGTGCCTTCACTTCGGCGAGCGATGCACCCTCAACGACAGGAACATGAAACAGCGCACCCGCCGACGCGCGCACCACCTTTGGGTTGAACGGGTCAACGGTGCCACTGCCGAGCACGACGCCAGCAGCCCCCATCGCTTCGGCGCTGCGCAAGATGGTGCCGAGGTTGCCTGGGTCGCTCACGGCGTCGAGAAACATCACCCACGGCGCCGAGCCGGCGACGGTCATCTCGAGTCGTGCAAGCGACGCAGTGCGACGCGACACCACTGCCAAGTTCGGTTGCGGCGAATCGGTCGAGGCAACGCGGTCGAGCACGCCTTCACCAAGCGTGAACACCGGTGCATCGCAACCGGCAATCGGCGCAGCATCACCCGAGACGAACTGTGCGAGCACGTCCCAGCCGCCGCGCACGGCTTCGCCGATGAGCACTGCCCCTTCGACGACGAACGCCGATTCTTCGACGCGCGCCGACCGCCGCGCCAACAAACGGCGCAACTGCTGCACCCGCTGGTGACTGAACCCCAGCGTGTCGTCGGTCAGACCAACGCCGCCTTTGCGGTGTCAACCAGTTTCTTGAACGTCGCGGCGTCGCTGACCGCGAGGTCAGCGAGCACCTTGCGGTCGACTTCGACTCCGGCCTTGTTCAAGCCATCGATGAAACGGCTGTATGACATGTCATGCTGACGACAGCCGGCGTTGATGCGCTGAATCCACAAACTGCGGAACTCGCCCTTCTTTGCGCGACGGTCGCGGAACGCGTATTGACCCGCGTGCAACACTGCTTCGTTGGCGGAGCGGAACGTGCGGCTGCGATCGCCGAAGTATCCCTTCGCCTTCTTGAGAATCGCCTTGTGCTTCTTTTTGGCGTGAACGCCACGCTTCACTCGTGCCATGGTGGGTGCTCCTTCGGTGTTGGTGGGTGGATGTGACTCGGTTTAACGCTCGGCGAGCAGACGCTTGATCTTGCGCGCGTCGCCAGGGTGAACATCGACGGTGCCGTCGAGACGGCGCGTTCGGGTTGAGGGCTTGTTCTCGAACAAGTGCTGACGCATCGCCTGCTGGCGACGCAGCTTGCCCTTCCCTGTCTTGCGGAAGCGCTTCTTCGCGGTCTTTGACGTCTTCATCTTTGGCATGTCGTTGTCTCCTTCGTGGTTTTGGTGGTTAGGCGATCTGGGTGTTGGGCTTTGCTTGCGCCGTCTTCTTGGCGTTTGCTGCGGCCTTCTTGTCGGGCGAGAGCACCATCGTCATGCTGCGGCCGTCGAGTTTCGGATGCGTATCGACCTTGGCGATCGGCCCGAGTCGTTCGAGCACCGATTCCAAGACCTTCGCCCCGAGCTCGGGGTGGGCCATCTCTCGTCCACGGAATTGCAGTGTCACTTTGACCTTGTGACCTTCTTCCAAGAACTCGAGCATGTGACGCACTTTCGTGTCGAAGTCGCCGGTGCCGATCTTCGGCCGGAACTTCACCTCTTTGGTGACGATCTGGATGGTCTTTTTGCGCGACTCTTTGAGACGTTGGGCTTCTTCATATCTGAACTTCCCATAGTCCATGATTCGGCAGACCGGCGGGTCGGCTTGCGCCGCGACTTCGACGAGGTCGAGATCGGCGGCTCGTGCCCTGGCGAGGGCATCTTCGATCGACACGATGCCAACTTGAGAACCGTCTGCGTCGACGAGTCGCACTCGGGGAACCCGGATGCGCTCGTTGTAGCGCGGCTCATTGGTTGACGTGCTTATGACTGCTCACTGCTGTTCAAGCGGCTGGGCCTCCTGTGTAGATGGAATGATGCGGAAGAAAGAAGGCCGCTTGGGCGTGTGCGTGCGTCGAGCACGACGCACTGCGTCGAAGGCGCTCGACCCACGCTCACTCACCAACCGACATCGCTGTCTTCGTTGGATTCTTGTGGCGAGGTGGACAGGTGGCTTGCGCCGCCGATCACTTTGCCTTGCGTTGGCCGCCGAAGCGGTGGCAACGCGTCTAATAGCGTAGCGGCGATGAGTGACGACGACTCTTTCGGCAGCAATCTCACTGGCGACGACTCGACTGCCCTGTCTGATGCACAGGCCGCACTCGATGATGCCCGTCAGCGCATCGCCGAAGCACCCGCACAGGTGGTCGTGGTCAACCACGTGATGGGGCTGTATGAACTGGCGGCGATTCACCTGTCGTCTACTCCTCCGAAACTCTCGGAGGCGTCTCTGGCGATCGACGCGATGGCTGCCCTCGTTGAACGGCTTGGTGAGCGTATGGGTGAGCACACCGAGACGATGCGCGACGCCTTGAGCAATATTCAGATGGTATTCGTGGCGTTGCAGTCGCGCTCGTAAGAGCACGACCGTCTCAATCTTCGTCGACTGAACTGTCGGCGTCATCTGCTTCGGCCAACGCAGCATCAAGCTCTTTGAGCGCGGCTGTGTCGGATGAGATGCCGCGGTTCTGCGCGAGTTCTTCGATGTCACGCAACGGCTTATTTACAGCACCAAAGACTCTGCCGGTGGTGACAGCTTTCAACTTCTTCTGCATGGTTTCGAAATGTCGGGCGATGTCCTTCAAGTTCTTTACGTAGTTGCCCCATGCCTTGCCAAAGTTGGTTAACAGGCGGAGCACCTCGTTGGCGTTTTGTTCCATTGCGAAGCTGGCCGTGGCCTGCCGAACGACGCCAAGAAATGCGTACAACGTGAGTGGTGAACACAGTACGACACGCTTGGCAACTGCCTCATCAACGAGGCTTGGCTTGTGCTGTTGTATGAAGCTCAGCACACCCTCGTTGGGGATGAAAAGCAACACATAGTCGATTGCGTTTGCGCCGGACTGTTGAACATAGTCACGCTTCTCTAGCTCTTTCACTCGGTCTTCGACATTCTTGATGAATGCGTCCTTCATGATCTTGCGCGTGTTGTCGTCTTGTGCTTCGAAGTACTTCAAGTAATTTTCCATCGGAAACTTCGAGTCGAGATACAGCACACGATCGGGTGGCAGAAAGAATGTGTAGTCAGGCTTGCCGCCATCTCCGAGTTTTTCTTGCATCTCGTAGTTGATGCCGCGCTGAAAACCCGACTGCATAAGGATGTCTTCAAGCATCTTCTCTCCCCAACTTCCGCGCCCCTGCGCGCTGGAGAGCACCTTGTTTAACGCCTGGGTTTGCTGGGCTAGCCCGGCCACCGCAGTGTCGACGCTGCCAAACTTCTCAGTATTGATTTCGCGTAGTTGGCGAATCTCGTTTTCGAGGCGTCCAACTTTGTCGTCAATCTGTCGTTTGGTGTGGTCGATTGCATCGCCTACCTGACGCGCAGCCGTGGAGATGGCATCTTCGCGATCATCTTTCGCCTGTTCTGCCAGGTCACGGAGGGTTTCTCCATGAATCTCGCGAATGACTTCGCGGATATCGGCTGCGGTCAAAGTCGGTTGCCCGGTGACAGTCGTTGGGGTGGCCGCCGGTTTGCGTTGCAGCAGAACGATGATCGCAACCACTGCGATGACGAGCAGGCTGGCGAGTGCAAGTGTGAATTCCATATATCTCCTTCTAGGGGGTTATCTCAGGGGATACGCAAGTTTGCCATCGAGGTGTGACGCTGCGAGCTCAGGTCCGCGGCGTCAGCCAGTACTTCCAGATCATCACCATCGCTGCGGTGTCAAGACCGCAATAGCGATAGAGGTCGATTGCCAGCTGCTCGCGGTGAGCCTCGTTGCCGCGCTTCGTGCCATAGATCAGGTCTTGATATGCCCGCATCGCACCGACACCATTAGTGACACCACCGCCCTCGCCATCGTCTTCCGACGTCTCGGCAAGCAGATTGGTGGTCTCTGCGCGCACCAACGTTTGGTACGGGTCGATCGGCTCACCGTTCTCACCGGCCTTGTAGTACTGGCGAAACCACGGGTGCGACCACAGTTCGCTCGCCTCTGACCAGATCGAATCAAGCACCTTCTTGATCGAGTGGCTGCCGCCCATCTTTGGGTGGCAGAAGTAACGCTTTGAGAGCTCAAGCATGTCGACGAGGCGCGGCCCCTCGGGCATGTCTTTTTCTTTCTCGTCTGGGCCAGCGAGCGGCCCCACCACACTCTGGAACCACGCGGCGAGCGACGCATCGAGCAGCCCGCGTTCGCGTAACTGGCGACGCACGCCACGCAACGTTGACTTCTCGTAGTGGCTCCACACGAGCACGGTGCCGCGATCGCCGATGGCGTTGCGCAACTCGCGCACGAACTCATTATTCGGATACACGTCACGCAGATTGAGCCATTGCGAATGCTGCATCTCGGTCGCATCGGGTGATGCAAGTGTGTGGCAGCTGAACTGAAATGCGACCTGCTCGTAGGGCTTCATACCGGGCAGATACGGCACAGGAATGCGTGAGGCCTCGAAGTCGATGAAGTGCAACGGATACTCAAGACCACGCAGCACCTCGACGAGTTCTGGCGCTTGCACGGGTTTGTTGGTGCGCAGCGTCTGCACGTGGTGGCGACGCGGCGGACCGTACGACTTGCCGCCCTCAATCACAGCGTCGGGAATGTTCGCGAGCTCGTAGTCGCGCCGGTCGAGCATTGCCGTTACGGCCGCGCCAAGCTCTTTGCCGCGAATGCCGTGCGGCAAGTCGATGACGTGTGCCCCAATCGGCGGGGTCTCGCCCCAGCACTCGTTGAACCCGTTGGGTGAGAGATGCGCACCGCGGAACTCACACTTCTTGCACGGGTTCGCGGTCAGCGCAGGCGTGATGTCGGGACGCCTGCCGTCCATGAAGTCGAGCAGCATCGCCGCCGACTCGACGACCTCAGGCATCAACAACTCGACCACTTCGGTGCAGTCAATGAACTCAAGAAAGTGATCGGCTGCGAGGGCCTTTGCGTCGCCGGTGAACACAGCGCGAGGCTTGCTGCGGTCAGCGTCGTCGTCGAGCAAATCGATCTTGGCGTAGATCGCTTCGATGTTGCTCGGCTTGGTCTTGTTCACCATGCACAACTTCGGCGTGATCTGCAGACCTGGGTTGGCGGCCCGGGCGACCATCACCTGAAACGTGATGTCGAGCAGGTACTCGCGCCAGTTGCCGAGTATCTCGCCGTTGGTGCCGAAGAACTGCGCGGGGTCTCCCGACTCGACGCTCTTGGCCTTGATTTCGGTGAGTGTCGCGAGTTTGCCGTCGATCTCCCAACCGTCGACGCGTGCGCTGTAGCGACCGTGCGTGAACGTCTCTTCGAACGTCGCGGCGGGGTTGCGTTGCAGCATCACCGCATGGGCGATGGCCTCAACCATGAAGCCGCCCTCGGCGAAGAA
>RGSV01000074.1 GCA_010025655.1 Acidimicrobiia bacterium | reverse complement strand
GCCCTGGCCGAACTGCGCGGTGCACTGCGCAATGTGGGCAGCGAGCACAAGGTGTACAAGAACACCTTGGCCCGTCGCGCCGCTGTCGACACCGGCAACTCGGCTCTCGTCGATCTCTTGGTCGGCCCCAGTGCCCTCACGTTCGTCAGCGGTGATGCCGCGGCGACCGCCAAGGCGCTTAAGGAGTTCAGCAAGACCAATCCGTTGCTCGTCATCAAGGGCGGCGCGTTGGCTGGCAAGTTGCTCACCGCCAAGGATGTCGAAGCCCTCGCCGACCTGCCGTCGCGCGAGGTCATGCTCGCCAAGTTCGCCGGCCTGCTCAAGGCCCCGATGGCCAACACCGCCTACATGTTGTCAGCGTTGCCGCGCAAGGCGGCCTATGGCTTGAAGGCACTCGTCGAACAAAAGCAAGCAGCCTGAGCCGATCGCCAACCAGAGAATCAAACCACTACCAGATCCGAATACCACAGCAAGTAACACCAACACAGAAAGAGACAACACACCATGGCACTCACCAAGGAAGAGATCCTCGACGGGATCGCCGCCCTCACCGTGCTCGAGCTGAAAGAACTGCTCGACGCTTTTGAAGAGAAGTTCGGCGTGACCGCCGCAGCCCCTGTCGCCGTTGCCGCCGCAGGTGCCGGTGGCGCCGCCCCGGCCGCAGCCGCCGAAGACAAAGACGAGTTCTCGGTCATCTTGAAGGACAAGGGCGGCCAGCCGATCCAAGTCATCAAGGTCGTGCGTGAACTGACTGGCCTCGGCTTGAAGGAAGCCAAGGAGCTCGTCGATGGCGCCCCGAAGCCGATCCAGGAAAAGGTCAGCAAGGCCGACGCCAACGCCGCCAAGAAGAAGCTCGAAGAAGTCGGCGCAACCGTCGAGCTGGCCTAACGCCAGCACACGCGGCGCGACCGAACAGGTCGCCCGCACGGTTTGCCCGTCTCGCTCGGCGGCACCCCGCAAGGGGGCCGCAGGAGCGACTGAGCGAAGCGACTGCGCGAGTCGAGCACCCGATTCGGGTGGAATTCCTGACTCGCACGGTTAGCCTGACGGGTCGCCGTGCGTCGCCCCAACCAACACTCCCGGAGAGGGAGCGTTGTGAGCGCCGTGTCGTCGAAGCCCAGCCACCTCGTTGCAGTTCGTTAGTCCCCGCCAGTCCATCACCAGCAAGTAGGAGTTGAATCTCGTGCCGTCTCGCGCAGCCGCACGCGAACGTTATTCGTTCGCGTCACTCGATGAAGTTCTCGAAATGCCCGACCTGTTGGCGGTACAAAAAGACAGCTTCGAGTGGTTCATGCGTGATGGCTTGCGCGATGTCTTCATTGATCTCTCGCCAATCAAGACCAACGACAATTCGCTGCAGCTCGAACTTGAATTCGACCCAGACGATCGCGAACTGACACCCGGGCCGAAGTTCACCGAAGCCGAGTGCCGCGAGAAGCACCACACCTACGCGGTTTCGCGTTTCGTGAAGGCACGTTTTTCGAATCGCGAAACGGGCGAAATCAAGGAACAAGTCGTCTACATCGGCGAGTTCCCGAAGATGACCGAGCGTGGCACCTTCCTGGTGAACGGCATCGAGAAAGTCATCGTCTCGCAGTTGGTTCGTTCGCCGGGCGTCATTTTCGAAGCTGGTGAGCGTTACCGCCTGCGCAACCTCTCGAAGCACCAGTTGGTGAAGGGCACCGTGCACCCGCAGCGCGGAGAGTGGCTCGAGTTCGACGTTGAGCACAAGCCGGGCAAGAACCCGACCGCTGGTGCGCGAATCGCCCGCAAGCGTCGCCTCAGCATCTTCCTTATTTTGCGTGCGCTTGGCTATGACGAGCAGAACGCGCCAGGGTTCCTCGAGCGTTTCGTCAAGCACTTCGACTTCCTCGAAGAGCAGTGGCTGCGCGAGAAGAACCTCGCTCCGTCGCGCGACGAGGCACTCGTTGAAATCATGCGCAAGACCCGTCCGAGCGAGCCTGCCACGGTCGACTCGGCACGCATCAACTTCGAGAGCTCGTTCTTCGAGTCGCGTCGCTATGACACCTCGCGCGTAGGTCGCTACAAGCTGAACCGCAAGATCGGGCCAGAGGTGCGCAAGTTGTCGCAACTCTTCGGCTTGCCCGAGGGCAACGAACTCGGTCAGATCGATATTCCGCGTGAGGGCCAGAACGTGCTCTCACGATGCGAAGTGCTCGCGACCATCACCTACCTCTTGCACCTCGTGAAGCAAGAGCCGGGCTATCGCCTCGACGACCAAGACCACTTTGCAAACCGCCGCGTGCGTCCGGTTGGCGAGTTGATTCAGAACCAGGTGCGCATTGGTCTGTCGCGTATGGACCGCGTGGTGCGCGAGCGAATGAGCTCGCAAGACCATGACGGCATTTCGCCGCTCACTCTTATCAACGTGCGTCCGCTTGTGGGCGCGATCAAAGAGTTCTTCAACTCGTCGCAACTCTCGCAGTTCATGGACCAAACCAACGCGCTGTCGGGCTTGACCCACCGCCGTCGCCTCTCGGCACTTGGCCCTGGCGGTCTCTCACGCGAGCGCGCCGGCTTCGAAGTGCGCGACGTGCACTTCTCGCACTATGGCCGCATGTGTCCGATTGAAACGCCCGAAGGCCCGAACATCGGTCTGCAGGGAGCCTTGGCCACGTTCGCCAAGATCAACCCATTCGGCTTCATCGAGACGCCATATCGCCGCGTGAAAGATGGCCGCGTCACCGATGAGGTGCGCTACATGGCCGCCGACGAAGAAGAGGAATACGTCATCGCCGAGGCGAACACCGCCATCAACAAAGACGGTTCGTTCGTCGACGACAAGGTGCTCGTGCGCCGCTCGCCGCAGGCTGCAACCCTCGAAGACTTGAAGAAGATGCTCGAAGCCGAGTCGTTCTTCGGTTCGACCACCGACTTGGCGCTTGTTGACCCCAAGCAGGTCGACTTCATCGACGTGTCACCGCGCCAGATCGTGTCGGTAGCGACGTCGCTGATTCCGTTCCTCGAACACGACGACGCCAACCGCGCGTTGATGGGCGCCAACATGCAGCGCCAGGCCGTGCCGCTCGTGCGCGCCGAAGCCCCGTTCGTGGGCACTGGTGTCGAAGCGCGTGCTGCCCGTGACGGTGCCGACTTGGTGCTTGCCAAGGGCGACGGCGTGGTCGAAAGCGTCAGCGGTGATCACATCGTCGTGCGCTACGACGATCTGCCCAAGAAAGAGCACGATCACCCGCTCGTCAAGTTCCGTCGTTCGAACCAAGACACGACGATCAACCAGATTCCGCGCGTGCGCGAGGGTCAGAAAGTCAAGAAGGGCGACTTGCTCGCCGACGGCCCGAGCACCGACCATGCCGAGTTGGCACTGGGTAAGAACTTGCTCGTGGCACTCATGCCGTGGGAGGGCTACAACTACGAAGACGCCATCATCATTTCTGAGCGTCTCGTCAAAGAAGACGTGCTCACCTCGATTCACATCAAAGAGCACGACGTCGACTCGCGCGACACCAAGCTTGGGCCTGAGGAAATCACCCGTGACATTCCGAACTTGTCGGAAGACATCGTCGCCGACCTCGACGACCGCGGCATTATTCGCATCGGTGCCGAAGTGGCGCCGGGCGACGTGCTCGTCGGCAAGGTGAGCCCCAAAGGCGAAACCGAACTCACCCCCGAAGAGCGCCTCTTGCGCGCCATCTTCGGTGAAAAGGCCCGCGAAGTGCGCAACACCTCGCTCAACGTGCCGCACGGCGAGACCGGCAAGGTCATCAACATCGACGTGTTGCAGCGCGAGAAAGACGACGGCAGCGACGGCGACGAACTGCCGCCTGGCGTCAACGAGTTGGTGCGTGTCTATGTGGCACAGAAGCGCAAGATCAGCGTCGGCGACAAGTTGGCGGGTCGCCACGGCAACAAGGGCGTTATCTCGAAGATCTTGCCGGTCGAAGACATGCCGTACCTCGACGACGGCACTCCGGTCGACATCATCTTGAACCCGCTCGGCGTGCCGAGCCGCATGAACATCGGTCAGGTGCTTGAAGCGCACCTCGGCTACGGCGCACGCTGGGGCTGGGTTGACGCCAAGTCGGGCAAGACCGTGGGTGAGGCGCCCAAGCGTGGCACCGAGTCAAAGACCCGCACGGTCACCACGCCGAGCGTGTACGTCGCGACACCCGTGTTCGATGGAGCCCACTGGGATGAAACGTCGGGCGACTCGGCGAACTCGCCGCACCCGACGATTCAGCAGGTGCTCGGTTCGATCAACCCCGAGAGCATCGACGGCAAGCGTCTCGTTGGCCAAGACGGCAAGGTTCGTCTGCGCAACGGTCGCACGGGCGAGTACTACGACAACCCGATCACCGTCGGATACATGTACATGCTCAAGTTGCACCACTTGGTCGACGACAAGATCCACGCTCGCTCGACTGGCCCGTACTCAATGATCACCCAGCAGCCGCTCGGTGGTAAGGCACAGTTCGGTGGTCAGCGCTTCGGTGAGATGGAGGTGTGGGCTCTCGAGGCCTATGGCGCCGCCTATTGCTTGCAGGAGATCCTGACTCTGAAGAGCGACGACGTGTTCGGTCGTGTGCACGTGTACGAATCGATCGTGAAGGGTTCGAACCTGCCCGAACCGGGCGTACCCGAGAGCTTCAAGGTGTTGATGAAAGAGATGAAGGCGCTCTGCCTCGACGTCGAAGTGTTGCGCGAAGACGGCCGCCCGGTCGAGCTCGCCGATCTCGACGAAGACATCTACCGCACCCAAAAGGAACTTGGAATCAACCTCACCCGCCCCGAGCGCGGTTCTGACGCTGACGATCGTCTGCGCCAGAACACGTTCTAACGAGAAAGCACACGCGAGCAATGACCGACACGGCAGCACCTGCAGTCACTCCGGCCACGGAAGTCAACGACTTCCGTCAATTGCGTATCGGCCTGGCGACGGCCGACGACATTCGCAAGTGGTCCTTCGGTGAGGTGAAGAAGCCCGAGACGATCAACTACCGCACGCTGCGCCCTGAGCGCGACGGACTCTTCTGCGAGAAGATTTTCGGACCTCAGCGTGACTTCGAGTGCGCCTGCGGCAAGTACAAGCGCGTCAAGTTCAAGGGAATCATCTGCGACAAGTGCGGCGTTGAAGTCACCCGTTCGCGCGTGCGCCGCGATCGCATGGGTCATATCGAGTTGGCTGCACCTGTGGTGCACATTTGGTATCTGAAGGGTACCCGTTCGTGGTTGGCCTACCTGCTCGGTGGTCTCGAACCCCGCGACGAGATGAAGGCCAAGCAGCTCGAAAAGGTCATCTACCTCTCGGCCTGGCTGGTCAGCTCGGTGAAGACCGACGAACTGCACGAAGCCATGCCCGAGCTCGAGCAGGTCTATCTCGAAGACAAAGAAGAACTGCTGAAGCGCCGCGAGACGTACGTCAAGCAGCGCCAGAAAGATGCCGAGGCTGAGTTGAAGCAACTCGAGCAAGACGGCGCAAAAGACACCGAAATCAAGAATCGCCAAAAGCAGATTGACAAAGAAATCGACCAGATTCGGGCGAACATCGACAACGACATCGATGTGATGACCCGCGCCTGGGAGACCATCGGTGAGCTCTACCCGCGCATGATCATTGAAGATGAGAACCTGTGGCGTGAACTCGTCGATCGCTATTCCGACTATTTCTCGGGCGGTACTGGTGCCGAGGCGATCAAGTCGTTGATCGACACCATCGACTTTGAGAAAGACGAAGCCGAACTGCGCGACGCCATTGCCAATGGCTACAAGGGCAAGCCACTCTCAGCACAGCGCAAGTCGAAGGCGATCAAGCGCCTGAAGATTGTCGCGTCGTTCAACAAGCGCAACGAAAACGGTGAACTCGTCAACAACCCCCGTGCGATGATTCTCGACGCGATTC
>RGSV01000073.1 GCA_010025655.1 Acidimicrobiia bacterium | reverse complement strand
GCGGCGCTCTCCACTGAAGCACTAACGGCAGTTGTGATGGCTCGCTACGCATCAATCTCTCAGATGAAACGGCAACTCGGAAGCATCGTCGGAAGAGCCAAAGAATCGTCCGAAAGCTGAGCTAATTAAAAAGAACCCTTCCCCCAGCCTGCTTGCGGCTTGAGCAGCGTACAAGAAGGAACTTTAGGTATAACCGCGGGCCTCAATCGTTGTCAAAATTGTCAACAGTCTGCTCAATGCTGACTGCCGACAGTTCGAATCAACCTTCCTCGTCCTCGGTTACTTCGCTATAGATCCAGCCGCCAAGCGCTGCACCAGCCAGAGCGCCACCAATTAAAACCAGATTTCTGTTATCCCACTCACGCTTTAGCCCGATGTTTGACTGAAGCTCAATTCCAAAAATTGCGACCACGACGAGAGTGACTAGGAGTCCAACTAGCGCACCACCAATCAGGATTGCGGTCTGGATGCTCTCCCGTTTCTTTGCCATTACTAGCACCATAGCGGCGATACTCAACAAGGGAATGGCTCCCGCGGCTCTAGGAAGCCTCACCCATCCCAGATATTCATCGATGTCGCATTCGGCATATTCACCGTTGTTGATATTTTGCGTGAGTTGTGAAGCCACTACTCACTGCAGGAACTAGAACTTCTTACCGAATTTCGCTTCGCGTTCCGCCTTTAGTTCTTCCCAGATCTTGTTCAATCGGTTGTACTCGTCGGATTGGTATCCGTGTGTGCCGATTGATTTCTGCTGAGCCTGCCAAGCACGCTCAATTCTGAAATCGAGATCAGCTGCCGAGCCAGGACTCAGCTTTGACTTGGTCCAGTCTTTCACGAACAACAATCCCCCAAAACCGGCCGCGAGTAACACAAGTAGGACTCTCATGAATCCGAGCCTACGCAGGCCAACGAATTGTGAACTCTGGACCTTGTAACACGATCTGGAGGTTTGTAAGTGTTGCTACCCCAGACCTGGCGAGTATGAGGAGTTCCCAAATTGTTCCCAAATCCGAGATTCAACCATTCGGTTCAACCTCGGAATCTTGCTGTACTTGGCGCCCCCGGCAGGAATCGAACCTGCGACCTGCGGTTTAGGAAGCCGTCGGTCTACTTCCCCAGTGGCACGCCATAGGTGTCACAGAGCAACGCCAGCTCGTCGAAGTGCATGTCGAGCAACTCCCACAAATCGGGCACGAGATCGCGGCAGGCGATGAGCCCGAAAGCAAGCCGATCGAGGTAACTGTGCACGGTGATGTTGAGACCCATGCCGTCGGTGACAATCGAGATGGGGATGTAGTTCTCCATCTGCGCACCACCTAGCCACAACGGCGTGCGCGGCCCCGGCACGTTGGAGATGACCACATTGTTGGGCAGCAGGTTCGCGCGATCTGCCCAGCGCAGTCGCGATGCCAAACGCGTCGCGGCCGTGGCGAGAATCGGCGAAGTCGCATGCGCTCCCTCGGCGATGGTGTCGGCGGGAATCAGTTCGAACTGACGCTTGGCAGATTCCATTGCTTCGTGGCAACGCTGCACACGCTCGCGCGGGTCGGCCGTGTCAGTGGGCAGGTCGGCGATGATGCCGGTGACCATGTTCGTCCACGGAACTTCCTCGGCGCCCGTGCGAAATGACACGGGCACCATCGCCCGTAATGGTCGGTCGGGCAGTGCGTCGTGGCGCAGCAGATATGAACGAAGCGCACCGGTGCACACCGCCATGACGATGTCGTTTACGGTGCCACCTGACGCCTTTTTCAGCGCGCGCACCGTGTCGAGCGACGCCGAGCGCATCGCGAACCGACGGTGGGCGGTGATGGTCTTGTTCCACGGTGTTGCCGGTGCGGGGTTGAGCGGCAGTCGCACGCGCTGCTCGGCGGTCGGATTCTCTTCGTCGGGCCGCCGCGTGATGCCACGCAACGTGCGACGCACCTGCCGTGTAACTTCACTCGCGGGGCGAATGCCCAACGAGTCGGCGATGCCTTGCGCAACACGCAACTGCAATCGCAGCGTACGCACTGGGTTGGTGACGAGTTTCGAAATGCCGCGCTGCAGCAACTCCCCCGCCGAGGGCGGCGTCTCGGCGACGATTGGCGTCGGCGTCAGGTCGGGTGTGGCATCGGGCGACGTGTCAGTCAACATGTTGAGTAGCACGACACCCGCACCGCCATCGATGGCCGAATGGTGGAACTTGGTCATGAGCGCCCACCGACCGTCGGCCAGACCCTCGATGACGTACACCTCCCACAGCGGTCGCGTGCGATCGAGTGCGCGACCAAAAATGCGCGCGACCTGATCGGAGAGCTGCTGTTCGTCGCCGGGCGGCGCCAAGCCGAGGTGCCGCACATGGAACTTGAGGTCGAACTCGTTGTCGACCACCCAATACGGATGATCGATGCCGAACGGCACCTCGAGCAGTTTCTGATGCAACGGCTCGACGCGACCAGCGAGCGCGGCGAACCGCTCGAGCACCACGGCATACGGATCAAAGTCGAGTGACGGGCGGGTGTAGAGCGCCAACCCCGACACGTGACCGAACGTGGTCGACGTCTCCATATGCAAGAACGTTGCATCGAGCCCCGAGAGCTGACGCACGGCGCTACGAGTTGACGATGGCCTGAATGAGACCGGCGACCAATGCCGCGCGTTCGGGCATGAGGTCGAGTCGCACGTGCTCGCTCTCGGCGTGGGCGCCTCCGCCTACCGCACCGAGACCATCGAGCGTGCGCACGCCGACTGCCGCAGTGATGTTGCCGTCGCTGCCGCCGCCCACGGCGACACCTTGCAGGTCGTTGATGCCAAACTCCAACGCCACTCTCTGCGCGACGCCGAACAACTGCGTGGTCATCGACTCATGCAACGGAGGACGATTCATGCCGCCAGACACGGTGATGTGCGCCCCGGGCAGGGTCGGTGTGAGCGCGGCCATCTCGCGCTCGAGGCGGTCTTTTTCCTCGGGCAGCACACAGCGCACGTCGACGGCGAACTTCGCGTGCTCTGGCACCACGTTGTCAGCGGTTCCAACTTTTGCCACCGTCGGCGTCACGGTCGTGCCGATCTCAGGTCGGGCAAGTGCGGCGATGCGCGGCACCTGGGCGGCGAGTTCGACCAGCGCGTTGATGCCTTTTTCTGGCTCGAGCCCTGCGTGCGCTGCCCGACCCATGACTTCAACGACAAAGGTGCCCGTGCCCTTGCGTGCAGTCTTCAAAGCTCCGCCATCGGCGCTCGGTTCGAGCACGAGGACTGCACCCGTTGCCTTGGCACGCTCTTCCAACAACACGCGCGATGCATGCGAGCCAACTTCTTCGTCGGCAGTGATGAGGATCTCCGTGTGATACCACTCTTTCACCGCCGCCACCCCGTAGATCGCCTGCACGATGCCGGTCTTCATGTCAAAGATCCCGGGGCCACGACCGATGTTGCCGTCGCGAGTAAACGGCCGACGCGCCACCGTGCCGAGTGGAAACACCGTGTCGTGATGACCGACGATCAGCACCTTGGTGCTGTCACTGCCCTTCCAGTGCACGTGTGGGCCACGTTCGCTCTCGATGATCTGTGGTGCTTTACCGAGTACGCGAGTCATCAACGCCGAGAGCCATTCGGCGCTCGCCCGCAATCGGTCGATCTCAAGCGATGGCGACTCGCAGTTGACAAAGTCGGCCACGTCGTTGATCATCACGTCGAGTTGTGCGTCAAGCGCGGCGCGAATCTGCGCGGGGGTACGCACGTCGGTTTCGGTGAGTGCCATGTTCTTACAGTCTGTCGGGCGTAGGCGATCGTCGCCCGACGAAGCGGTGGGCCCGTGGCGACGGAGCCGTGTGCCCGGGGCGATGTGCCGTGTGCCCGGGGCGGGAGTCGAACCCACACGACGATTTCTCGTCAGGGGGGTTTAAGCCCCCCGCGTCTACCATTCCGCCACCCGGGCAGTGCGCGAGCGAACGTTGCTCGCTCTTGGTCAGGCTACGTCGCGAGCGGTGCTCGTCGCATCGAGCGCTCGCCACAACGCCGCACGAACGTGTGCCGATTCAGCCGGTGACAGTTGATTGAGCACTACCACGCCCTCAATCATGTCGGCAACCACTGCCGCGAGGGGGCGACCTTTGATCACCACGGAGACCACGCCTCCGGGCCGTGCGCCAGACGTTGAGTGCGACACAGTTGGCCCGCCCAATGTTGGCGCGAACCGTCGCAACGTGCGATCGACCCCCACGATGCGTGGCGGCGTGCGAAACCCTGGCGCGACAAGGTCAAGCGCCACTGCTGCTTGCGCCAAGACGCGCGCGACAGCGGCGAACTCCGTCGCGCTCAGGTCGTCGTTGATGGTCTGCATGGGGAACCGATCATCATGTCGCACGGGTGCAGTACGGTTGCGCAACTCGTGAGAACGCGATGACAGCACCGACCCCGACTCCTGAACCCGACTACAACCCGATGCAACAAGCGGTGCTCGATGCACTGGGCAAGTCACCCGACTGGGTGCCACTGCCCCGCAGCGTGGTCGACACCGTGCGCACCCGCATCACCGACGAGTTAGCTGATGTGGCTGGGCGTTACACACCCGACAAGGCGCTTTGGGTGAGCAAGCAAAAGCTGAATACGGTGCACGGCTGCGAGGCACAACATATGGCTGCGCGCGACACGTTCGAGTGGAATCCGAACATCGCCAAAGGAACCGTGTTGCATAAGGCAGTTGAACTCGGCGTGCACTGGCGGGGCGACACCGTGCCTGCCGACATTGTCGATGAAGCCATCGCGCGACTTGCCGATTCAAACCACAACATCGCTGACTATCTCGCCGCGTTGAGCGAGGGTGATCGCGCTCAGCTGCGCAGCTATGTGGTCGACATGTACACGCGATTCGAAGAATGCTTCCCGCGCCTCAAACCTGCGTGGCGACCGGTCACCGAGTCGGCCGCACGCTATGAGATGTTCGGTGGCGCCATCGTGCTCGGCACACGTTCTGACCTCACGCTCGGCACCGCCGATCAGAAGGTGATCATCGACGTAAAGAGCGGCGGGCTACACGCTTCGCATCGCGAAGACCTGCGCTTCTACGCATTGGTTGAAGCGCTGCGTAGTGGAATGGCTCCACGCCGACTCGCGACGTACTCGCTGGCTGCTGCTCGCGCCGATGTCGAAGAGGTATCAGAAGGCGTCTTGCAGGCGGCGGTGCGCCGCGTCGTCGACGGCATTCGCACCATCGTGGCCCTCGAACTCGACGGTCGAGAACCCACCAAGCGCCCGGCTGCGCACTGCCGGTGGTGTCCGCTCAACACGTCGTGCGCCGAGGGAATCGCCTTTCTCTCACGCGACATTGACGACGACTACTAGCAGCGCAAGCTAAGGCTCGCAGTCGTGCCGACGAGCGTTCGAGGTGGTGCGCTGACGAGCGCTCGAGGTCGTGCGCTGACGGCAGTTACGGCGTCATCAACGCCAGCGGCACGCCGAGATTCGCCGCGCGACGCACCGTGGCGATGCGCCGCTCGGGTTGCACGGCGGGGCGCGCGGCGCCAAGCACGTCGGGTCCCACATGCGCGATCGCCTCGTCGAGATTGTTGACCGTCAGCACGAAGCCCCAGTAGCTCGACACACCACGTGGCGCATCAGGGTCGACGAGACGTCGCTCGACCACTTCAAGAATCACGCTTCCCCAGCGATGAAAGCCCTGAGTGCCACGCTCGCCTTGCTTCATGCGACGCAATTGCGCCCCAGAATCGCGGGCGATCATCGCGCATGTCGCCTCAACATCGTCGGCGAGCACCACGACGTGATCGACACCGCGCACGTCGAGGCGAAAACTGTCGTGCGCTGCGGCGGAACTCGGCACCGCGGCAGCACTCAGCGCAGCGTCGATGGTCGGCATCTGCGCGGCACTCGGCCGCACGTCGTCGCCACTCGACTCGACGTGCTCGAGCGC
>RGSV01000072.1 GCA_010025655.1 Acidimicrobiia bacterium | reverse complement strand
GCCGGGTCATACAGCCGGCCACATTGCCTATGTTGCTGATGCGCAGAACTGGCTGTTCTGCGGTGATACGCTGTTCGCCGGCGGATGCGGGCGCTTGTTCGAGGGAACACCCGGTCAGATGACTCAGTCGCTGGCAAAACTCGCCGCGCTGCCTGACGATACGCTGGTGTATTGCGCGCATGAGTACACACTATCCAATTTGCGGTTCGCGGTAGCGGCCGAACCCGATAATGCAGATCTTGCCGCCAGGTTCGCGCAGGCACAGGCCTTGCGAGCCCGTGGTGAATCTACCGTGCCCTCCACCATCGGCCTCGAGAAGCGTACCAATCCCTTTCTGCGCTACCGCGAGCCATCGGTACTACGCACCTTGCGAGCTACCGGTCGGGTGCAAAATGAAGACCCGATCGCTGCATTCGCTTAACTGCCCTGCGCTGCGCAAGGATGGTGCCATGCCCGTCCGTGTGACCGTCGTTGACCATCCCGTAGCCCAAGAGGCACTCACCCACTTGCGCGATCAAGACACCTCGAACCAAATGTTCCGCGCCGAGATGCGACGGCTATCTCTCGTCGTCGTCGCCGAGGCGACTCGCCAGATTCCTACCCGCGCGCGCAAGGTGACGACCCCGCTTGCCACCACTGATGGTGTGTCGCTCGCGAGTCGACCCGTACTCGTGCCGATCTTGCGTGCCGGTCTTGGCATGTTGCCCGCTGCGATGGAACTACTGCCCGATGCCGATATTGCTGTTGTTGGAGTACAACGCGATGAAGAGACACATGAGCCGAGTGAATACGTCGCCAAGTTGCCTCACGATCTAAGTGGTCGTACCTGCGTGGTGCTCGACCCGATGCTCGCGACTGGTGGCTCACTGGCGCATGGTTGCAAGATTCTCGTTGACCGCGGCGCGAGTGGGCCGATCTTTGTCGCGTGCGTACTTGCCGCCCCCGAGGGCATCAAGCATCTTGAGTCAACTGGCATGAACTTGCACGTCGTAACGGCGTCAATCGATAGCCATCTGAACGAACGAGCCTTCATCGTGCCCGGGCTCGGCGACGCTGGCGATCGCCAATTCGGCCCACCGAACTAAAAGCCTTGCCGCAATGTTGCGGAGCACCCGCCTACAGCGCCCTGCCAAGAGACAACCAGAGAAGGGGTTACTGGTTGCCTCCCGGCAGGAAGCGCTGCAGTTAAAGTACGTGCGCTGATCACGAGGCGCGAACCAGCATCTGGTCGTTGTTCGCTCCAGGTTGCGCACCGTCGGTCTGGATGAAGATGCGACCGTCTGGGTCACCCCAGATGCCGTCGGGTGATCCGAACATCTGACCACCTTCGTCGAACGTCTCTTGGGCGATCATGAACAAGTTCCACTGGAACGTACCGCCGAGATTGCCGTCAGAGTCCTTCCAGCGGATGATGTGACCGCTGGCGTTCTGGCGAATGGGGTTGGCCGCGTTGACACCAGGTTGACCCGTGCGACCACGGTTGGTGTTGTTGGTCAACGTGCCGTATTGCCAGCCGTCGGCTCCGGTCGAGATCCACTCGGGACGGTCCATCTTCGTGGCTCCAGCGAGGTCGGCGGCCAAGCGGGTGTGCACAAGGATCTTGTCAATCGTCCACGATGACAAGGCCGGGTTGCTCGGGCTCAGTTCGAGCCAGTTGCCGGTGCCGTCGTCGTTGAAGCGAGCTGCGTAGAGCGTGCCTTCGTCGAGTGGGCTCTTCCCGGCGGCGATCATCTTCTTGTGGTCGCGCGCTGAGACGAACTTGTAGATGTAGTCGAAGCGCTCATCGTCGCCCATGTACACCACGATGCGATTGCCCTTGCCGACGACCACTTCTGCACCTTCGTGCTTGAAACGCCCGAGTGCCGTGCGCTTCACTGGCTTGGCCTTCGGGTTTTCAGGGTCGATCTCTACCACCCAGCCGAAGCGATTGATTTCATTCTGGTATCCAGGTTGCGAGCGATCGAAACGTGGGTCGAAGGTGTGCCAGGCGTAACCGAAACCTGAAGCATTAACGCCATAACGGGTCTCCTCAGCGGTCGCTTTCCACGCCGTGCTTGTCGAACCGAAGTAACCGTTGAAGTTCTCTTCGCACGTGAGATAGGTGCCCCACGGGGTGTAGCCGTTAGCGCAATTGTTGAGCGTGCCCTGCGGCTCGTTGCCGGCCGAGTTCTTCAACAAATCACTGTTTGCGGCCGGGCCGCTGAACTCCACCGGAGTGTTCACGTGGATTCGGCGGTTGCGCTTGTCCTTCTTCATCGACCAACCCTTCGGACCCTCTTCGATATAGAAGATTCCAACACCGTGCAGATGCTGCGAGACACGCACATCTTCAAGGCTCGTGGGCAACGCCTTGCCAAGCGCATGAGTGGTGGTGCCGTATTCGTAGTTCACGGCGAGCATGCCCTTCTTATCATCGCCGAAATACCACATACCGTCGTGGCCGAGGCCAGCTGAAATCGCTTGCTGATCACTCGAGAGCCCGTAGGCGAACTCACCCTTGCCGTCGAGGCGGGTGCGCCAAGGCAGAATCACCTTGTACTGGTATTCGGGCGCGATGGTCGGCATCGGCGAGTTCTGCAGTGGGATTGAGGTGAAGTTGATCGGCGGACGCTTGCGTGCAGCGACACCGCTCGCCGTGCGACGCGTTGGCTCGACCGCCGAGGCCTTCACGCTGGATGCTCCTGCGAACACGAACGCTGCAGCCGCTGCGCCACCGGCGAGCACCGAACGTCGTGAGACGAAAGAAGTCAGCACGTCTTCGAACGTGCGGTTATCGGAAGTGTTGCTTCCAATGTCTTCTGAATCAAAATTGATGGTCATGTTGTCCCTCTGTTGTCGTTGAGTGATTTCATTCGACACGTCTGCCGCCCAGACATGGCCGCCGAGTGCTTCGGCGACGGCAGCAAGATTGCCCATCCAGGTGAACTTCACATGAACGACAGTTAGCGGGCGGTCAGATTCGTAATGAACTTATGAGAACGGCAACCACCGTGATCGTCGCAATCTGTGCACTAACGAACCAGCGAAGCAAGGAGCGGTGACTTCGCTCCATCGCCACCGTGAGGTCAAGAAGTTGGGCTGAGAGCCGCCGCTCGACGTTTGTTAGCCGCTGGTCAACTGCACGTATCTCGGCCTTCAGTTCACCCCGCAGTGCGTTCATGTCAGCCTTGATCTCCACGCGCAGCGAATCATGATCCGCCCGCAGCTCCGCGCGCAGCGCAGCTTGATCGGCCTTTGAATCGGTTCTCAGGTCGTTACGCAACGAGGCGAACCCGGCGACCATCACGATGCGTAGGTGGGCCAGCTCCATGCGCACGAACCCGCGAGTGGCAGGTAGATCGAAGTCGTCGGCCGTCGTTGGCGTTAGCACGGTCATGATCTGCATCATCTCGTCGATTGGTGTGTCTGTCAAGTACGCCTCATTTCTCGGACGCTGGTAGTCCGCCACCCATGGTGTGCCACAAGTGCTCGTTGTGGTCGCGAAACTGATCGCAACTTTGTTCGTGAAAGTGGTCTAGGCCAAGCTCGAGATAGCGCGGCTAGGCGTTGAATGCGTCGCTGTCGGGGTAAGGGAACCACTCGGGGTCAGGTTGCGCAGTCGGTGCAATCATCACCATTTTTGAACGACGGAACTGCTCGAGCCCCTCGGCGCCGAGTTCACGCCCAGCGCCGGTGAACTTGCGCCCACCAAACGGAATCGCGTCGTTGTCGTTGAGCGGCGTGTTTACCCACACAATGCCGGTCTCGATTTCGTTCACGGCGCGAAACGCCTCTGCGAGGTCTTCGGTGTAGATGTTTGCACCGAGGCCGAGTTGTGAATCATTGGCGCGCGCGATGGCTTCGTCAAGGTCACGCACTTTGCAGACAGGCGCCAACGGGCCGAAGCATTCGCCGTGCATGATGTCCATGTCGTGTGAAACTTCGAGCACGGTTGGTTCGAAGAACGCACCAGCCGACAATGCCGCGGGGCGACGACCTCCGGTGACCACATTGGCTCCCTGTTCGACGGCACGGTTGACGATTTTTTCTACGCGGTCGCGCTCGCGCACCGACGCCATCGGGCCCACATCGATCTTGTCGAGGCCGTTGCCGACCCGCAGTGACTTGGCCATCGCCGCCAGACCAGATACGAATTCGTCGTAGACACTTTCATGCACATAGAAGCGCTCGGCCGATGTGCACACCTGTCCGCAATTCAGAAATGCCGCGAATGCTGCCCCGCGCACCGCGGCATCCATCGGTGCTGACGGCATCACGATGAACGCGTCGTTGCCCGAGGCCTCGATGAGGGCAGGCTTGAACCGCTGCGATGCGGCGCGCGCAACAGCCTGGGCTGCCGGCACGCTGCCAGTGAACGCGACGCCGTGCGTGTGTTCGTGGGCCACGAGCATCTGGCCGACCTCTGCCCCACCAGTCACAACTTGCACCAAGCCTGCGGGCAAGTGATCAAAGGCTCGCATCAACGTGAGCAAGGTCATCGGTGTGAGTTCGCTCGGCTTCACGATCACCGCGTTGCCCGCAGCGAGTGCCGCGGCTGCCTGCCAACCAAACAGCAAAATCGGAAAATTGAAGGGCACGATCGACACGATGGTGCCGAGCGGCTCTTTCACCACCATGTGCAACTGACCCGCGATGGCTGGGCCCGCCACGCGACCCTGTTCGTTGCGCGCAATCTCGGCGTAGTAGCGAAACGATGACGCCGACGCCCCGCCTTCCCAATTGCTCTCCCGGAACGGCTTGCCCATCTCGCGCGTAAGCACCTCGCCCGTGGTGCGTGACATCTCGACCATGCGGTCGGCAACACGGTGCATCGCAGCCGCACGATCGAGTGCACTCATCGCCCACCATTCACGTTGGGCACGGGTCGATGCCTCGATCGCTTTGTCGATTTCGTGCGCTGTGGCGTGGGCAAACTCGGCGATCGTCTCCCCCGTCGCGGGGTTGATCACCGGGGTGCGCGGACCAGAACCAGCGACATAGTCGTTGTTAATCCAGTGATGGGCGGAGGTTTCGCGCATCAGTTGCTCGGTGGCTGTTGGTACAACAGGCATGAGACGAGAGTAGACGCCCAAACCGGGCACGCGCTATGCGTCAGCCGAGAATCAACCGGGCACGCACCATGCGTCAGCCGAAGAACGATGACGACACGTCTGTGAAGAAATCAAGGTCGATGGTGCGCGTCTTGCCACGCGTCACCTGCATCGACACCCTCTCGATCTGCCCGCACTTCAGCACCACCATGTCTCCGAACGCCTTGGCGTACACCGCATCAACTGCTGCCAAGCCGAATCGGGACGACAGCACTCGGTCGTATGACGTAGGCGTGCCACCGCGTTGCACATGACCAAGTTGCACGACACGCGACTCAAATCCCGTAAGTCGCGACAATTCAGGGGCGATGATCTGACTGATGCTGCCGTGCAACTCGCGACCATATTTGTCGAGGGCAGGCTCAGGGATCTGCAAAGTACCCGCCCTCGGACGCGCACCCTCGGCCACCACGACGAGCGAGGCGTAACGACCTCGGTCGTGACGTCGAGTGACAATCTCAGCAACTTCTTTCATGTCGAAAGGAACTTCGGGCACCAAGATTGCTGTGGCGCCACCGGCAAGACCGGCGTGCAGCGCAATCCAACCCGCGTCTCGACCCATGACTTCGATGACCATGACGCGGTCATGGCTTTCTGCAGTGGTGTGCAGACGGTCGATCGCGTCGGTAGCTATCTGCACCGCGGTTTGAAAACCGAACGTGGCATCGGTGCCAACAACGTCGTTGTCGATGGTCTTGGGCACCCCCACAATCGGCAGGCCATGATCGTCAGCCAACATTGATGCCACGGTGAGCGAACCATTGCCGCCAATCACAATGAGTGCGTCGAGGTCAAGATCTTTGAACACCTTCTTCGTGCGCTCGACGCCGTCGGTGTGGTCGAATGGGCTACCTCGGCGCGTGCCGAGAATCGTGCCGCCCTTCGGCAATATGCCGCGCACTTTGCTGATGTCGAGTTCTTCGAAACGCTT
>RGSV01000071.1 GCA_010025655.1 Acidimicrobiia bacterium | reverse complement strand
CGATACTGCGGGTCGAAGGTGCCCGGCTTCTGCAACAGCCACGCCAAGCAGCGGCGCGCATCAACAACACCTGGCTCGACGATGGCCGCGGTCGGGCAGGCATCGATACATCGCCGGCACGAACCACAGCCATCAGCCACCTCGCGTTCGGTGGTTGTGAGTTCTGCCGTCGTCACCAGGCAACCGAGCACGAACCAACTACCGAGGCCTTCGAGCAACAAGTTCGCATTCTTGCCATACCAGCCGAGGCCCGCGCGATGGGCAACCTCGCGGTCAACGATCGAGTTGTCGTCGGCGAACACGGTCGCTCGATGGCCGTCGCGCTTCAACCGCTGTGCCGCCACTCGCAATGCATCGCGTAATGGCTCGTAATGGTCGCGCCACGCATAACGAGCGATTCGCGCCGGCACCGCATCGCTCGCACCACCCACGTCGCTTGCGTAATACGACCGCGCCGCAACGATGATGCTGCGCGCCCCTGGCACCGACAACGTCGGCGTCGTCGAGCGCTCAGGGTTGCGAAAGGTGAACTGCATCGTGTCAACATGCCCTTGAGCCGTGCGGGCTTCGAGTGCCGCGCGTGCCCGCACCAGCGGTTCAGCAGAGGTCACTCCAACTCGGTCGGCACCCGCTTCGTACACGAGGCGCACTATCTCGGCGGTATACGCATCGCCCGACATCTCGGTCAACGCTAGGCAACTGATGGCAGCGGCAGCGCCGCATCGTTCATCGAATTTGACGCCTGACGCGCCAGCCCGCTAGGCGCTGCGCTGGTGGCGCAACCTTGGCACGAGGCCGGCTTTGGCCAACACGGCCAGAGTGCGCAGTTCTTCGTAGTCGAAAATCACGGCCTCGGGCTCTGGCTCGCCACATAATGCGGTAACGAGACAGTCACTGCATGCATCGGTGTTGCGCATTGCGCACGTGTCGCAGGTGATGAGCAACGTGTTGTCGGGCACTTCGGGGTGGATGTGCATGCCTCCACCGTGGTGTCGGGGTGTTGCAGAGAATCGCTGACACACCCCCGTGCGAAACTCTCTGTGTGAGCATCGACATCACTGAAGACAACATGCCGTGCGACTATTGCGGCACGCTCATCCAGTTCTTCGACGATGACTTCGTGATCTGCCCCGAGTGCGGCGCCGAATACTGGAACATGGACTACACCGGCGAGCACCCCGGCGACCGACCCGACAACCTGTAGTAGCTCCGCAGTCACACGTGCAGAGTCCGCGTGCGTAATGAGGGCATCATGAACACACTCACCACCCCCACATCCATCAGTTCCAACCTGCTCCCGACCATCGTCAACCTCGACGAGGCGCGCGAGCGATGCCACGACTTTGCGAGCGTGCTCACCGCGGGTCCATCGCTCGATGAAGTCTGCGATTTCGAGCATCCCGCACACAAGGTGGTCGAGTTTGACGACGTCATTTCATCGTCATTCGGCTACACCCCGCCAACCTTCGAACAGGTCGAAGAAATGGTGCGTTGGGGCGAGGGTCGCACCGACCTGCTCGTGCATTGCCACGCAGGCATGTCGCGTTCGACGTCCACCGCATGGGGCATCGCGATTGCCAACGGGTTCGATCCGCAAGAGGCATTCGATCTTCTGAAGAACAACCACCCGGTCGAAACGCACTATGCGTGGCGCTCGGGCGGCAACCGCATCGCTCTGCGCGACCAGCGACCGTTCATCCCGAATCGGTTGATCGTGACGCACCTCGAGTCATTGTTCGAACTGCAGCCCGGCACGTTGCGACGTATCCTCGACCGCGCGAACTGACCACCTAGGTTGGTCTGCGTGACCCCTCCACCACGCATTCGCAAGTCACTCGTTGTCGCGACACTGCTAGCGGTGGGTGCGGTGGTAGTTCTGGCGTGGCAAACGCCGACCGCCATCGCGCTCGCCGTAGTGCCGCTCCTCTACACGGTGCCGCTCTTTGTGTGGCTCGACCGTCTCGAGCCTGAGCCACGCGCGATGCGCTGGAACGCCTTTTTCTGGGGCGCGGGCATCTCGGTGTTGGTAGCCAGTTTTTTCAACGACCTCACGTCAGCCAGCGTTGGTGTCGCCGCTGCCGCCGTGATCAGCGCACCGATTAGCGAGGAAATCATGAAGACCCTCGGTATCTCGTCGGCGGCCAAGCGTCGCCACATCGACAGCCCGCTCGACGGTGCGGTGTATGCCGGTTACGTCGGCCTCGGTTTTGCTGCAGTGGAAAATATCATCTATTTCAGCGAAGCGATCTCCGAAGATGCACTCGGCATCACCTTCGTGTTGCGCGGCCTCTTTTCGCCGCTCGCCCATCCGTACTTCTGTGTGTGGGCCGGGCTCGCCATCGGTAAGGCGGTGCAGCGCGGGCGCTCGCGCCGGGCTGCAGCGATTCGCGGACTTGCCATCGGTATCCCCCTGCACGCCACGTGGAATCTCGGCGCGGTCTCACCGATGTTTTCGGTGTTGCTACTCGGCCACATTGTGTTGTTCGTAGTGCTCGTTTTCAGGCTGCGACGCATGCGACGTGCCGAAGTGCAGCTCGTGCGCGAGCGACTAGCCCAACTCGCATTTGCCCACAATTTGTCGCCCATTGAGCTCGACACCTACGGCGACCTGCGTGCCACAGCACGGCTACGCCGTCACATGTCGCGTGAGCAACGTCGGGCCTTTGACGAACGCCGTCTGGCTGTCACCAAGGCGGCGCTGCGCGGCTAACTGACGACCGGCCCGCTCATGTCAATGCGCAGGCGATGCACCTGGCCGCTGCGCGGTAACGCCATCGCAATCGTGTCGACACGGCTCGGTTCGCACAGGCACGCCATGGTTGGTCCCGAGCCCGAGAGCCACGCCGCCCATGCGCCGGCATCAAGAGCCGCGCGCATCGCTCGTTTGGTGTCGGGCACCATCGCCAGTCGCACGTCTTGGTGCAGGCGATCTTGCGTCGCGTCGTGCAAGGCAGCCACGTCGCCGGTCGCCAACGCTGCAACGAGCAACGATGATCGCGAGATGTTCCACACTGCATCGGCGAGCGACACGGTTTGCGAAAGTTTCGTGCGCGACTCTTTGGTGCTCGTGGTGTTCTCTGGCACCCACACCACCACGTCTCCGTACACCGCCACCGGCACTCGAATGGCGCGATCTGTCGCTGCGACGGTGAAGCCGCCGAGTGCCGAAGAAGCGGCATTGTCGGGGTGACCCTCGAGTTCGGCCGCGGTGCGAAACGCCGACAACCGACCATCGTGCGAGTTGGCAACCACCACACTGTCGCGTTGAGCAATCGCCAACAGCGCACCTGCCACACGCGCGGCTCCGCTGAAGCCAAGCCCGCGGCCCATCGGTATTCCCCCGCTCGACCAGACTTCGCCTACCCCACCCGCTCTGCGAAATGCGACATGTGTCGGATGATGGGCGTCGCAGACTCGCACCGTGCTCGGCTGCCCATCGTGCACGAGTCCCGCTTCGAGATGCAGCGATAACGCGAGTCCGAGTGAGTCAAACCCAGCACCGAGGTTGGCAGTGCTCGCTGGCACCGAGACGCGAATCACTGCTTCAGCGTAGTTTCGCCTGCTACCACGACCGCCAACTACGACCCCAACGCGGCGACGTTCGCCGCAGGTAGGTGGCAAATCGCGGGTGATGGTCTTCAATCAACTCGGGCAAGACGATGTGCACGAGGATGTCGAGCCTGCGCACGAAACGACACGGCGATCCGAACCAGAAGCGACTGACTGGCTCACGTTCGAGTTGCCGTACGAGCCGCAGCGTCTCGCGCAGTCCGAGTTCGCGGGAGAAACCGTGCTCGCCGATGCAGAAACGGTAGTCGCGAAGTGCTAATCGCGTTGCGACTCGGCGACGAATGCTTCGAGCGCGGCGTAGCCGGCTCCACTGCTGATCGCAGAATCAGCCAGCGTCGCCCCAGCCCGCAGCGACACTGCTGCCCCTGCCAAGTGCAGCGCCACTGCCGCATTCAGCACCACAACGTCGCGAATCGGGCCCGCCAGCCGGTTGGCAAGCACATCGCGCACCACCTGGGCGTTGTGCGCGGGGTCACCGCCACGCAGTGACCCGTTGTCAGCAGACGTAACACCTACGTCGCTGGCATTCACCGTTGACTCTGCTTGCACCACACCGTTGCGGGTGGCAATCACCCGGTTTGCACCTGCGAGCGAGAGTTCGTCGAGCCCGCCGTGGCCGTGTACCACGAGCGACGCCGTCGTGCGTTGGGCGAGCGCCGCCGCCATCGTGCCCATGCGTGCAGGATTGGCAACCCCGACGAGCATGTAGGCAACGGGTGCCGGGTTGGCCATCGGCCCCAACAGGTTGAAGATGGTCGGCACACCCAACTCGCGACGCACCGGCCCCACATGACGAAACGCCGGATGAAACTTCTGAGCGAAGATGAAACCGAAACCCGCCACGTTCACGCAACGAACGACTTGCTCAGGTGTCAGTTCAATTCGTGCACCGAGGGCTTCAAGCACGTCTGCGGTGCCACACTTGCTGCTCGCCGAGCGATTGCCGTGTTTGCAAACGGGCACCCCGGCACCAGCGACCACGAGCGATGTCATGGTCGACACATTCACCGAGCCACTGTTGTCGCCGCCCGTGCCAACGATGTCGATAGCCCGCGCAGCGATCTCACTAGGTAGATCGACCTTTGTCGCTGCCTCACGCACGGCTGCCAGAAAGCCACCGAGTTCACTTGGTGTGGCTTCGCGCGCGTTGTAGGTGAGCAAGAACTGCTTGATCTCTTCAGGCGACTGCTCGCCACGCAGAATGCCGCGCATCAGCGAAGCAGCCTCAACATGAGTCAACGCCGAGAGATCAGCAGTCACTCGTTCAGTCTGGCGGAATGCTTACCAACAGGCGGCATGTTCACCGCCATGTCGCGGCAGGTTCACTGCCACAAAAGAAACACCGGCGGGCTCGCTTGCGCGGGCCCGCCGGTGGTCCGAACGGATTCGACTTAGAGGCTGGCGACGTCAACCGTCGGCGGCACGATGACCTGGTCGATCACGTGAATCACACCATTGCTGGCGGCCACGTCGACTGCGACCACGTTCGCGCCGTTGACCTTCACTCCACCGTCGGTGGTAAGGGCAATTGTCGAACCTTCGACGCTCGCCACATCGCCGGCGGTGACGTCAGCCGACATCACTTTTCCGGGCACGACGTGATAGGTCAAGATTGCCGTCAGCACCGCCACGTTCTCGGGCAGCAGAAGCTTTTCAAGCAGACCTGCAGGCAGGGCTTCGAAAGCCGCGTTCGTGGGGGCAAACACGGTGAACGGGCCGGCTCCCTGCAGCGTCTCGACGAGACCCGCAGCCTGGATCGCCGCTACGAGCGTCGAGAAGTCGGGGTTGCCGCTCGCTACGGCGACGATGTCACCGGCTTCGGCTGGCATGGCCTCTTCGGCCATGGTGTCTTCAGTTACTTCAGCAACGGTCTCTTCGGTTGCCTCGTCGTCTCCACCGCATGCGGCGAGCACGAGTGCCGACGCGGCGGCAATTGCCATCAGTTTCTTCTTCATGTTGTTTCCTTTGTGAGGGGTTTGGTGTGATCGAATGACCACAATTTGACACTAAATCATTCTCACTTGGATCGCACCCTAAAAGTGAGCGACACCCGTCACGAACATTGGTACCGAAGACACCTCTTCGCGTAAGGACAATTGCTCTTATGCGTCGTCGCGCAGGTCGGTGAGCAGTTCAGTCACGGTGAAGTCGGGCAGCTCGATGGCCTCGAGATAGTTCGACAGGTCGCATCGCAACTGCACGCCACCTTTGGCGAAGGTCTCGACTTGGGCTGGCGTGAAGTCGAAGCGCACATAGTGCACCGCCGCGGTCACTGTTTCGCGAGTCAGACCTTCGGCGTGTTGCTCATCGACCACGCATCGAATCTTTGAGCCATCGGCGAGCACGATGACGAGCGACTTCTCAATGCCGACCAGCTTGGGCAGCCATTCGCGCATCTGATCTTCGCTGGTCAACTCGATGAAGAGCGTCGCGCACAGCTGGCCGGGCTCGGGGATCATC
>RGSV01000008.1 GCA_010025655.1 Acidimicrobiia bacterium | reverse complement strand
AGTCAGCGCGCTGATTTTTTCGAAGAGGAAGTAGGCCTCGAAACTACGCTCAAGCGACCGATCGTCAACACGCGTGACGAGCCGCATTGCGATGCGGCGAAATACCGGCGACTGCACGTCATCGTTGGCGATGCCAACATGAGCGAAGTTGCGACGTTCCTCAAAGTGGGCACCACGGCAATCGTGCTCGCGATGATCGAAGACGATGCGGTGGGTGACGACCTGGTGCTTGCTCACCCAGTCACGGCTATTCGGCAAGTCAGCAACGACCCGACGCTGCGCGCAGCCGTGGCGATGGCCAACGGTAAGCGCATGACGGCACTCGACATTCAATGGCAGTTGCTCGAGCGCGCCCGTTCATGGGCTGACCGCCACGGGCTCGAAGCGGTGAGTGTCGACGACGGTAAACGCATCTTGGAAGAGTGGGAGGCCGTGCTCGACGGCCTGAGCACCAACCCCGAGTCGATGGCGTCGGTCGTCGACTGGGTCGCTAAGAAGCGTCTCGTCGACGGCATGGCTGCCCGCCATCGTCTGACGCCAACTGACGCACGATTGAAAGCGATTGATCTGCAGTATTCCGACCTGCGGCGTGAAAAGTCGTTGGCGTTGCGCTGTGGTTTGCGCACGATGGTTGATGCTGCGGCGGCGCAACATGCCGTCGACGCGCCACCCGAGAGCACCCGGGCGTGGTTTCGTGGCTCATGTTTGGCGAAGTTTCCGCGCGACATTGTTGCAGCGAATTGGGACTCGATCGTCTTTGACGTCGGTCGTGACCCGCTGCGGCGCGTGCCGATGATGGAGCCATTGAGGGGTACACGAGCGCTCACCGGCGACCTCATCGATTCGTGCGATACGGCGGCTGAGCTCATCGCCAAGCTTGGCGCTACCACGGGGGCTGATCAGCCGCACACCTGAGTGCCCGTGCGCGCACGGGCGTTGCTATGGTACTTGCCATGGCCGAACGCACCAAGAAGCAGCGACCGTCTGCACCACGCGAGGAGAAGTCGACGGAAGCCGAGACCACCGCGCCACACCATGCGGAGAACACCGACCGGCTTAAAGCTGAACTCGATGATCTGCTCGACGACATCGACGAAGTGCTCGAGACCAACGCCGAAGACTTCGTCAAGAGCTACGTGCAAAAGGGCGGAGAATAGGCGCTCGTTCGTCAGCGCCGAAGTGACCAGTTCATCATGACCCTGCCAAGATTCACTCCAGCCGACGACCCGGGTGCGAATTTCCCTGAGTTGTTGAAGCGCGTCGGTCTCAATCCGTTTCCTGCCAACGCTGGTTCAGCCGGCGTATTGCCGCATGCGACTACTTGTATCGCGCTGACCTACGACGGAGGCGTCGTCATGGCGGGTGACCGTCGGGCGACTGCGGGCATGGCAATCAGCCATCGCACGATGGAAAAGGTCGTTCAGGCCGATGAGTTCAGCGGTGTTGCCATTGCGGGTACGGCAGGCCCTGCCATGGAGATGATCAAGGTGTTTCAGTTGCAACTGGAGTACTACGAAAAAGTAGAAGGGCAGCCGCTGTCGCTTGAGGGCAAGGCGAATCAGCTGTCGATGTTGGTGCGCCAGAACCTGCCTGCTGCGCTGCAAGCGGGCATCATCGTGGTGCCGCTCTTTGCTGGGTTTGACCTGCTCGCGGGTCGCGGTCGTCTGTGGGACTTTGACATCACAGGTGGCCGCTACGAAGAGCGTGACTTCGTGGCAACTGGTTCGGGATCGACGCTGGCAGGCACCGTCTTGCGACTCGGTTGGCGACAAGGTCTCACGCGTGATGAGGCCGTCGCGTTGGCTGCACGTTCTTTGTGGGAGGCAGCCGACGCTGATGCGGCGACGGGCGGACCCGATGTTCTGCGCGGCATCTATCCGATCGTGGCCTCGATCGATGCCTCGGGTTGGAACCGCGTCGCCGACGCGACGCTCGCTGCGACGTACGAAACCATCATGGGCGAGGTGCGCAAGCGATGAGCATGCCGTTTTACGTCTCACCAGAACAAATGATGAAGGATCGCGCTGACTATGCGCGCAAGGGTATTGCCCGCGGCCGGGCACTGGTCGCTATGCAGACTGCGACCGCAATCGTCATCGTCGCCGAGAATCCGTCGACCACCTTGCGCAAGGTGAGCGAGATCTACGACCGAATAGCGTTCGCCGGCGTCGGTAAGTACAACGAGTTCGACCAGTTGCGTGTGGCCGGAGTCCGTGCTGCTGAACTGCGCGGATATCAATACTCACGGCTCGACGTGGATGCGCGCAGTCTCGCCAACCAATATGCCCAGGTGTTGGGCGATGTGTTCTCAACGATGGGACCGAAGCCGCTCGAGGTCGAATTGCTCGTTGCAGAGGTGGGTGACACCCCCGCGGCCGATCGGCTCTTCCACATCTTGTATGACGGCACGTTGCTTGACGAGAAACGCTTCTGCGTGCTGGGTGGTGATGCTGAAGGTATCGCTGGTCGTCTCGCAAGTGGATATCGCGACGATCTCGACGTCGATGGAGCAGTACGCGTCGCCGTCGAGGCGTTGAGCGGACCCGACCGCAAGGTGGCGGCTGCCGATCTCGAGGTCGCCACGCTCGTGCGCAACGGCAAGCGTCGCGCCTTCACCCGACTGTCTGACGACGTGGTGGCACGAGCGGTCGGCTGATGCGCACCCCCGAGTTGTCTCGGCGCATCTTCGGTATCGAGACGGAATACGGCGTCACCTGCACGTTGCGTGGACAGCGACGCCTGAGCCCAGACGAGGTCGCTCGCTATTTGTTTCGCAAGGTCGTGTCATGGGGTCGCTCGAGCAATGTGTTCTTGGAGAACGGTGCTCGTCTCTATCTCGACGTTGGTTCGCACCCCGAATACGCGACGCCTGAGTGTGACTCGATTCTTGAGTGCGTTACGCACGACCGAGCAGGCGAGCGGGTACTCGAGAACCTCGTGTCTGGCGCTGAGCAACGCCTGCGTGATGAAGGCATTCGCGGCACGATTTATCTGTTCAAGAACAACATCGATTCAGCGGGCAATAGCTATGGCTGCCACGAGAATTATCTCACCACTCGCAGCGATGATTTGTCGCATTACGCCGAGACGCTGATTCCCTTCTTGGTGTCGCGCCAGATCTTCACGGGTGCGGGTCACATCATGCAGACGGCACGGGGACCGATTTACTCGATTGCCCAACGTGCCGAACACATCTGGGAAGGCGTCAGTAGTGCCACCACCCGCAGTCGCCCGATCATCAACACGCGCGACGAGCCGCACGCCGACTCAGAGCGATTTCGGCGACTGCACGTGATCGTCGGTGACTCGAACATGAGCGAATACACCAACTTTGTGAAGATTGGTTCGGCGGCGTGTGTCTTGCGCATGATCGAAGATCCGGTCACCGTGCTGCGTGACCTCACGCTCGAGAACCCGATTCGGGCTATTCGCGACATCAGCCACGACCTCACCTGTCGGCGCAAGGTGCGACTGGCGAGCGGCCGCGAGCTTTCAGCGCTGGACATTCAGCGCGAACTGCTCGATCGAGCCCTGCGCTTCGCCGACCAGCGCGGTTTCAGCCCAGAAGAGCAGCGCGCCCTTGAGATGTGGGAACACTGCATCGTCGCCTTGGAGAACGACCCGATGAAACTCGATCGCGAAGTCGACTGGGTCATCAAGTACCGCCTGATTGAAGAATTCCGTGCGCGCCACGGGCTGTTGCTCGATGACCCACGCGTGCACATGCTCGACCTGCAGTATCACGACATCGACCAGCAGCGGGGCGTGTTCTACAAGATGCAGGCGCGAGGCTTGGTTGAACGAGTCTGTGATGATGCCGACATAGAACGTGCTCGAGACATTGCCCCACAGACGACTCGCGCCCGATTGCGTGGCGAGTTCATCAAGCGGGCCAAAGAGCGCAAGCGCGACTTCACCGTCGACTGGGTGCACCTGAAATTGAACGATCAGGCGCAACGCACCGTGTTGTGCAAAGACCCGTTCAAGAGTCACGATGACCGAGTCGACAAGCTCATCGCTTCACTCTGAGACAGGTCGCACACACCAACGCAACTAGCGTTGCAACGGTGACCAACGAGCCTGCGCACGGCGAAGCGAACGAATCGTCGAGCAGTCCACAGCAAGGCGATTCGGGCGTGCACGACGAAGCCCGCCGTCAGCGTGGCTGGCGTCAGATTCGAGAATGGGTGACCGTCATCGTGGTGGCGGTCGTGATTGCCACACTGTTGCGCACCTTCGTGGTGCAGCAGTACTACATCGCCGGACCGTCGATGGAGACCACTCTGTGGGGCAACGACCGAGTGCTCGTCAATAAGTTGTCGTACCGCATTGGTGACCCGCAGCGTGGTGACGTGATTGTCTTTGATCGCATCACCACCAACGGCGACACCGTGCAGCACGACGATCTCATCAAGCGGGTGATTGGGCTGGGTGGTGAGTCGGTCGAGATTCGTGACTGTCGGGTGTTCATCGACGGTGAACCCTTACTTGAGCCATGGCTTCCTGAGGTGACAGTCGACCAAGGCGATGTCGCCGCGACCGATTCAGGGTCAGACTTGAACTGCGGCACGGCGAATCTTGAACCCGTGCAGGTGGGGGAGAACGAAGTATTCCTCATTGGTGACAACCGAGCGATGTCGTTCGACAGTCGTATGTTCGGGCCGATCGACCGTGGTCTCATTCGCGGCAAGGCGATGATCGTGATCTGGCCGTTCGACAGCATCACGCTGTTGTAACGCGAGGCATCACCAGCGCGCTCAGGTCGTCGTGGCGCGCGCTGCGTCAACCATGCGGTCGACCCAGTCGCTGAAGACTGCATCAGCACCCATGCGCAAGAGCGATGTCAAGACGGGCTCGAATTGTGTATCCCAGGCAAAAGCCAGACGCTCAAAACGATGGGCGAGGGTGACGAGGCCGCCATTCCAGTCGGTGTGGTGCATGTTGAGAGCAGTGACGCCGAGCGAGGCAAGGGTGGCAATGCGTCGCTCAGGTCCTTCTTTGATGCGTGCCAGCCGCGATGAGTCGACGAGCTGCACGCCCATGGCATCAGCGACAACGTCGCGCAGTGTCGCAAAGTCATCAAAGCAGAGATAGGTGCGAGCCACGAGGTCAGGCCCACGCGTGAGAACGAGATCGCGCACTACCGCAAATACCGCAGGGTCTTTGATGTCGAGCGACAGAGCGAGCCTGTGCGACTCGACGAAGTCGAGCAGTTCGGGCAGTTGTGGCACGTGTGCTGGAAGTTCATCGGAGTCAACGTCAGCCATTGCCCGTCGTCGTAGTCGCCCGCCGACCAACCCGTCGTGGTCGAGCACCGCGACACCGTCGCGAGTGAGCCAGACATCACTTTCGATGCCGGTAGCCCCAAGGCGTTGTGCGAGACGAAATGAATCCATGGTGTTCTCGCGTTCGTGCGCCCGTGCACCCCGATGCGCAAAGAGCCACGGCACCGCCAACTGTGAGGGTAGGCGCTGTTGCACGGCGCAACTCTAGGCTTGCGGCGTGTTCAACTTGTCGGGCAGCGAACTGCTGATCATTGCTGTGCTCGGCTTGGTGGTGCTCGGTCCGGAGAAGCTGCCGGGTGCGATGAAGCGAGTCGGCAAGATCTATCGCGAGATACGCAATATCTCTGACAATGTGCAGCGGGAAGTGAAAAAGGTGATGGATGAGCCGATGAAACAATTGAAAGAAACACAGTCAGCGGCGCGTGATGTGTTCGAGGGCAAGATGCCGCACCTCGCGACGCCGAACTTTCGTCAGGGAACCTCACCTGCCGCACCTGCTACGAGCGACGCGATAGCTCAGTCAGAATCGGCACCCGACACCGCGACCGAACACACGCGTGAGCTGCCCAACACCGCGATCGAGCCAGAAGCAACCAACAACCCGACGGAGCACTGACGTGGCCCGTTCACGTGGTCGTCCGAAAGAGATGACCATCATGCAGCATCTCGCCGAGCTACGCACGCGGCTGGTGTACTCGATCCTGGCGATTGCCGTCGGGGCAATCTCGCTGCTCATCGTCTACGAGCCCGTTCTCGACTTTCTGACCGCGCCCTACCGAGAGTTGTGCGCCACCAACGCCTCGCTCAACTGCGACGGCATGTTGTATGCGCTCGGACCAATTGACGGTTTTTCGGCTCGCGTGCGTATTGCGCTGTGGGGTGGGGTAGTGGTGGCGCTACCGGTGTTGCTGTGGAACATCTGGCGTTTCGTCGTGCCGGCGCTCACCAAGCGCGAACAGCGCTACTCGGTGATGTTCATCGTGTCGTCGATTGTGCTGTTCGCACTCGGCGCTTACCTCGCCTATTGGACACTTGACAAAGCGCTGCAGTTTCTCATCGGGTGGTCGGGCGAAGACGTGACGCAGAACTACCAAATCAACAAGTACGTCAATCTCGTCGTGCTGATGATGTTGGCCTTCGGTGTCGGATTTCTCTCACCGGTCTTGTTGGTGTTCTTGCAACTGGTCGAGGTGGTAACGCCACGCACCCTCATCACCCAGTGGCGTTACGCAATCGTGATCATCTTCGTCGTAGCGGCGGTCATCACGCCGAGTGGTGACCCCTTCACGTTGTTTGCTCTTGGCTTGCCATTAACCGTTCTCTACTTGATCGCCGTCGGTATCGGTGCGCTTGCGCTGTGGCGGCGTTCAAAGACGGCCGAGGCGTGACCGCCGAAAGCGAGGCTCGCAAGCGTCGCCTCGCTCGATACGACTTCGCACCAGATCCTTTTCAGGTGCAGGCGTTCGACGCGCTTGATGCCGGCGAGTCGGTGCTCGTGGCAGCCCCGACGGGCTCAGGTAAAACCGTCATTGCTGAGTACGGACTCGAGATGGCCATCGAGTCAGGCATGCGTGGTTTCTACACCGCACCAATCAAGGCACTATCGAACCAGAAGTACCACGATCTGTGTGGGCACTACGGCAACGACCGCGTCGGGCTCTTGACGGGCGACAACGCCATCAACGTTGACGCTCCGCTCTTGGTGATGACGACGGAAGTCTTGCGCAACATGATTTATGCACGCTCGCCGGCGCTCGACTCGTTGCATGTCGTAGTGCTCGACGAGGTGCACTTTTTGCAAGATGCCTATCGCGGCCCCGTGTGGGAAGAGGTGATCATCCACCTCGAGCCGACCGTGCGACTCGTGGCGCTTTCGGCGACGGTGAGTAATGCCGATGAAATTGCCGAGTGGCTCACCACCGTGCGAGGACCGACGCGGGCCGTGGTCGAAGGTCGCCGCCCAGTCGAATTGCGAAACATGTATGCCTACGGTGACAAGACCACCCACGACATCGTGCTCGCCGAGACGCTGATCGATGGCATGCCTAACCCGAAAGTGCTGAAGGCCGAGGCCGGCGAGCGAAGCTTCGATCGACGTCGTCGTGGCGGCAAGGCTCAGCGCAGTCGCATGTTTCCTCCGTCGCGGCTCGACATGCTCGACGTGCTGCGCGACAACGATCTTCTGCCGGCGATCTACTTCATCTTCAGTCGCAATCAATGTGATGAGTCGGCCGCTGCGTGCGCCAAGAGTGGCCTCGTGCTCACTTCGGCCGCTGAGCGTGAAGAGATTCGCGACATCGTCGATGCGCGAGTCGTTGGGCTGTCTGATGACGACTTGGCGGCGCTGGGGTTCACGGCGTTCTGCGCGCAAGTCGAATCGGGCATCGCCGCCCACCATGCCGGCATGGTGCCAACCTTCAAAGAGATTGTCGAGGCGTTGTTCGTGCGCGGTTTGGTCAAGGTCGTCTTTGCCACCGAGACTCTGGCGGTGGGCATCAATATGCCGGCGCGTGCGGTGGTCATCGACAAGATGTCGAAGTTCACCGGCGAGCATCACGAGACGTTGAAGGCGTCGGAGTACACCCAGCTCACGGGTCGCGCGGGGCGACGCGGCATCGACAGCATCGGACATGCCGTTGTGGTGTGGAACCCGTATGTTGCCTTCGATCAGGTGGCGAGCGTGGCGCTCAGCCGCACTTTTCGATTGAGCTCGGCGTTTCGCACCACCTACAACATGGCGGTCAACCTGGTGCGCACGCACTCACCACAAGAAACCCGCCACCTGTTGAACCTGTCGCTTGCGCAATATCAGGCCAGCCGTGGCGTCGTTGAGGTGCAGGCTCGCATCACCAAACGCCGCAAAGAAGCTGACCGTCTGCGTGCTCAGGCGCACAGCGAGTTTGGTGATATCGACGACTATCGCCGTCGCTTCGTGCGCGACCCAGGCGAGCGAGACCGCAGTGCCATCGAGGCGAGTCTCATGCGTCTGCGTCCAGGTGATGTGGCCTGGTTCGACGACAAGCCAGGGCTTGTGCTCAGCACGTCGGTGCGCGCCAAGGGCGTCAAGGTAAAAGTGCTCTTTGGCAATCGTGCCCTACGGGCGCTGACCGCCGACGAACTGGTGCACGCTGCGGCTACCGAAACGCATCTACCGCTTGATGGAGTATCAGTCACGGGGCATCAGGGTCAGATCATCGACCAAGGTGATCCGCGAGTGCTACGAGAGTTGGCGCACCGCATCGTGCGGTTGAAACTCGAACGCCCGCCGAGACCAACACAGAGTGAGCGCGAGCAACATCCGTGCGCGAAGGACCCTGACCTCAAGTTCAAACTCAACGCAGCGAAGTCAGCCGACCGGATCGAACGCGAGATCTCCCAGCTCGAAGCCCGCGCCGACCGTGCTGCGGAAGTCGTCAGTCGCCGCTTTGACGATGTCATCCGCGACGAGACGAGTGCTGGTCTCACGCCGCATAGAGCTCCTGATGCCGGTTACATCGCGACGGTGACCATGTGGGCGCACGGTGGCGAGCTGGCCGACTTGCTCGATGACAACACGACCCCCGGCGACTTCGTGCGCACGATGAAACAGCTCATCGATCTCTTGCGTCAGGTGGCGTCGCACGCACCGAACCCAGCAACGCGGACAACTGCAGAGGCGGCGGTCAACCGCGTGCTGCGGGGTGTGGTGTTGTCGGCGAGCACGATGCCGATTGGTGGCGTGGCATGACCATCGAAAAGGGTCGCGAATGGGGCGAGTTGGCCTGCGTGCCCCACGATGTGCTCGTGGCTGCCGATGAAGCACGCCTTGCCCAGGTGGTGGGCTCGCACGTGCGCTCAGGCGCGACTCGCCCCCTCGCGGTTGCGTTGGTGCGCGGCGACCTGCTCACCGCGTTGGGTGGTGCTGCTCGTCGTCGGATTGCCGTGCCGCGCGTGGGTGATGCGTGTCGACTGCTGCCTTGTGATGCCTATGAAGTGACCATCAGCCACGCCAAGCACAGCACCACAACACTTGCGGTCTCGTCGGTGGTTATCGGCAGTACGAGGCGACCAGCGTGGTGGTTGACGAGTGGCGGTTTTCTCGGCCGCATGAACGTGGCGCCAGACTCGCACCCCAACGACGGACGGGCAGATGCACTCGTGTGGTCGACAAACAACCTACGCACGCTGATTGCGATTCGCCGGCGCATGCGCAGGGGCGACCACCTGCCGCACCCCGACTTGGAGATGAGTCGAGGTGCCACAGTGCGCTGGCGGGCGCAAGGCTCGTCGCGACGCGTCGTGGTTGACGGCCGCTCGTACGGTCGCGCCGACGCCGTCGCTGTCACCGTGCGACCCGATGCCTTCTGCCTGGTGGTTGCGGCACCGTGATGGCACGCGACGACACAGCTCGTTAGCCTGCCCTGCATGGCACTTGACGAACAGCAGATAGCAGCACTCAAGGCCCGCGCGTGTGCTGATATTGACGCCCGCGCCGGCGACCTCATCGAAGCCAGCCACGAGATTCATGCGCATCCAGAACTCAACTACGAAGAGCGATTTGCCCACGATCTTCTGACGACCGCCATTGAGCGCGCCGGTCTGCCAGTCACCCGCAAGGCCTACGGCATCGATACCGCATTCCAGACCAATGTTGGCACGGTGGGCCTGAACGCGGCTGTGTTGCTCGAATACGACGCGCTGCCGGGCATCGGTCACGCGTGCGGGCACAACATCATCGCCGCCGCTGGCCTCGGTGCAGGGTTGGCACTTGCGGCCGTTGCACATGATGCGGGTGGTCGACTCACGCTGATGGGCACGCCCGCAGAAGAGGGTGGCGGTGGCAAAGTCGAGATGGCGCGTGCTGGTGCCTTCAAGGGCGTTGATGCCGCGATGATGATTCACCCAGCCGATCGCGACTTGGCGCGCATGAATGCCATCGCAATTCAGCAGGCGATCGTGCGCTACTACGGCCAGGCTGCGCATGCAGCAGTGTCGCCACACCTTGGTCGCAATGCGCTCGACGCAGCGGTGCTCGGTTATATGAACGTTGCGGCGTTGCGTCAGCACATTCGCCCGACCGAACGCGTGCATGGCATCTTCACCAAGTCGGGGGAGAAGCCCAACATCGTGCCGCGCGAAGCCGAGATGGATTGGTATGTGCGCAGCGACACGATCGAGACGCTGCAGCCGCTGAAGCAACGTGTCGCCGCGTGCCTCGAAGCCGGCGCCAAGGCAGCTGACTGCCGAGTGGAGATGATGTGGGACACCCACGCCTATGCCGACATCGTCGACAACGTGCCGTTGCTCGATGCCTACGCTGCCAATTCGACCTCGATTGGTCGCCCGCTCACATCGGCGTATCTGCCGGGCACGGGCGGCGGGTCGACCGACATGGGCAACGTGAGTTACCTGACGCCGTCGATTCACCCGATGCTGGCGGTGGCGCCACGGGGTGTGTCGTTGCACTCGCCGCAATTCGCTGACTACACAAAATCGAAGGAGGCTGACAAAGCCGTGCTCGATGGTGCCAAGATCATGGCAATGACCGTGATTGACCTGTGGACCCGAGCCGAACTGCAGCATGCGGTGCGTGAATCGTTCGGAAACGGGGAAGTTCCGGCGGGGGTGCTCTAAATCCCAGCTGGCATTTCGTAGTATCGGCACTCGTGTCGGTCTACGTTCCTGAGCAATTCAGCGCCGACGAATCTGCGATTCTGCGTCGTTACTTCACGAATCTTGACCTGCCGGTGTTCGCCCTCGTCAATTTGCCTGAGGTCGTAAAGGGTGCGCTTTTTGCGCGCTACAGCCGCACTGCCAAGAGTCTGCGCCGCTTGTTCTTGGATGAGTTCGTGGGCGACCTCGACTTGTCGGGTGATGAAACGGTTGATGCAACGATTGGCGTTGATCGTGCCGAAGAGCTGTATGAGCGCATCTTCGTGGAGTACGGCGACGACTCGGTGGCGCAACTTGGCGGCGTGCATCTTGCCTGTGAGCAGGCCTCGAATGTGCTGACCAAGATTCTTGAATGGGGTCGACTGATGTCGTATCTCGAGCAGAGCACTCGCTACATCTCCTACGACGCTCGACTCGGTGGTCGCTATCGCTACTACCGCGATCCAGAGATCTTGAGCGGGCCATTTGGCACTCGCTATGTCGGCGATATGGATCGTATGTTCGACACCTACTCAGAGCTCGTCGGACTCGTTACCGATCACGTTCGTGCGACCGTGCCTCGCGCCGATACCGACACCGACTTCGTCTACCGTCAAGCGACTCGGGCCAAAGCACTCGATGCGGTACGCGGTGTATTACCGGCGGCATGTTTGTCGAACGTCGGCATTTACGGCACGGGTCAGGGCTATGAGGCGTTGCTTCTCCGTATGCGTGCGCACCCGCTGCCTGAGGCTCGCGCCTACGCCGACATGATGCTTGTTGAACTGCGCAAGGTGATTCCGACCTTCTTGCGGCGTGTCGACATGCCCGACCGTGGAGTCGTGTGGACGAAGTACCTGGCCGACAATGCCGCCAACACTGCCGAGCTCGTCGACAAGCACTTCGGCATCGTCGAGCCAGCCGAAGCACCCGAGGTGACCTTGACCGATTTCGATCCTGATGGCGAGAACAAGCTCTTGGCTGCGATCTGTTATTCGTCGTCGCATCTGCCCGAGTCGCAGTTGCTCGAGCGAGTGCGCACGTTGTCGCATCCCCAAAAAGTAGAACTGATCACCGCCTACGTCGGTGAGCGCGGCAATCGACGTCACAAGCCAGGTCGAGCGTTCGAGCGACTCTCGTATCGCTTCGACGTGCTGGGCGACTACGGCGCGTTTCGCGACCTGCAACGCCATCGACTGCTGACCATTGAGTGGCAGCGCCTGACACCGCATCATGGGTATGCGCGCCCAGAGCTCGTCGATGAGGCAGGTGGGGCAGCGACGTTTGATGAAGCGATGCAACGCTCACGCGAGCTCTATGAGCTACTGCGGCCCGATTATCCCGAGCAGGCGGCGTACGCCGTATCGATGGCCCACCGCTTGCGCTACATGATGCAGTTCAACGCCCGCGAGGCTATGCACATGCTTGAGCTGCGTTCGTCACCCCAGGGACACCCCGCCTATCGACGAGTAGTGCTCGAGATGCACCGTCTGATCGCAACCCAGGCGGGTCACCGAGCGGTGGCTGACGCCATGACCTACCTGACGACCGAAGCCCCCACACTTGAGCGGCTTGAATCAGAGCGGCGCAGCGAGCAACGGCGCCAGAGCCAGCGCTGAGAGGCTGGCGGGTTAGGTGCCGGGCTGGGGGGTGCACGAGCCCGTCAGACGCCGTGCTGGCGTGGTTTCAGGGCCCGTGACGGTGGTCTCGCCCCAATTCGCCCGCTTCGCAGGGAAATCGGCTAAGGTTCGCGCCCGATAATGAGCAACGACAACGAAGCACCCGACGAGACGCCCGACGATCTAGCACCTGAAGGTGTTGACTCCGACGACCTTGAAGGTCTGGAAGGTCTCGAGATTGACCCCGATGAACTCGACGACAGTGATGACGACGAACTTGCCGATGGCGCAAGTAGTGACGATGGCGATGACGCTGCTGCTGATGGCGCTGCACCGACGACGGAGAAAACGCCAACCGATGACGAGCGACTGAACCTCGACGACACCGAGGAAGAAGAGCGCCCGCGTCGCAAGCGTCGCGACGATGAAGACGAAAACGAACTTGCTACGGCCGACGACCAAGAAGAAGACCTGCTGAAGATTCTCGAAGACAAATTGCGCACGAGCGACGAGTTCGCGCCAGAAGGTGAAGAGACTCCCTTCGAAGCCGACGACAGCACCGATGGCACTCCACTGATTCAGCCGCGACGTCCCGATGAAGACCACTGTCAGCAGTGTTTCTTGTTGGTTCGTAAGTCGGCACCAAAGTGCCCGGTCGACCACGATCTGTGCCCGAAGTTTCCAGTCGCGTAGGGCTTACGAGGCTCAGGCTCACCTATGTCTGGCTCGAACAATGAGCGACTCTCCAGCGCGAAAGCCATCGCCGAAGCACTCGTGGGTGTGCCCATCGTGATCACTCAGCACATCGTGCAGCGAGTTGGCGATATCGGAGTCGGGCGTGACACGACGCTGGCGCAACGAGTAGCACAGCTACGCACACTGGGGGAGATGACCATGCGACTTGGTGCGCGCGAGTTGGGCAAACGATTCGGCGGCCGAGGCGAGTGAACATCTCGACACGAGTTGCGCGGGGCGACGACCTCGCCACGTGTCTTGAGATGGAAGTAGAGGCGCGAGCCGAGTCGCACGAAGCCAAAGGGGCTTTTGAGTTCTTTGCGACCTACCCTGATGCACTGTTGCAACCGCCGCAGGGCACGACAGTGGTGGCGGTCGTCGACGACCACTGTGTGGGGTTTGCGACCTTGCTGTTCCGCGCTGCTGGCGGCACTGCGACAGCGCTGATTACACGCATGTTTGTGACTGCGTCCGCTCGGCAGGTCGGTGTTGGCGATGCATTGATCGCCGCGGCCCGCACGACTGCCAGCGAGCAGGGCTGCGCATGGCTCGATGCGCTCGCGCTGCCGGGAGATCGCGCGACGAAGAACCTTTACGAACGCAATGGCTTGACGGCGCGTCTTTTGGTTGCTTCGACGCGCTTGTAAAGCGGTCGAGCGTCGGTGTTCGCGGGCTAGCGGCCCTGCCAGTTTGGCGGACGCTTCTCGATGAACGCGGTGAGACCTTCTTTGGTGTCTTCACTTTGCAGCACGCGCCCGAAGCCCTCGTTGGTCATCGTGATGAGCGTGGCATCGTCTTCGGTGTGTGCGGCGAGCACCACTTTGCGGCTTTCCCATACGGCGATCGGTGCACACGCGCACACGGCGGCAGCCAACGCCATCGCGGTCTCTTCGGCCTTGCCTGGTTCGCACAGGCGATTCACCAGGCCAAGTTCGAAGGCACGTTGTGCGGCGATGGGTTCACCAGTGAGAATCACCTCCATTGCGACGTTGCGACCGATGATGCGCGGGAGGCGGAAGAGGCCGCCTGCTCCGGCAATGAGATTGCGTTTGGCTTCGGCCAGACCGAATGCAGCACGTGTGCTGGCGACCACCATGTCGGCTGCGAGCACGATTTCGCATCCGCCGGCGGTGGCGAGACCGTCGACAGCAACGATGACGGGCTTTTTGCGTTCGCGATAGACGAAGCCCGCAAAGCCGCCACGTTTGGTGTTGAGATCGGCAGCCTTGCCCGAGTTGATCGCCTTCAGGTCGGCACCAGCGCAGAAGACGGGTCGCTCTTGTCCGGCGGTGTTCGCCTTCAAGATGCCGACCCACACCGAGTCGTCGGCCTCCATCTTGTCGATCGCGGCTTCAAGCCCGGCTGCGACGTCGCCGTTGACGGCGTTGCGCGCGTCGGGGCGATTCAGGGTGATGAGGGCGACTTTGCCCGAGGTCTCGTAGGTGACAATCTGCGCATCTGACATGCGCGCGAGCCTAGTTCTGGGTTGCGGAGGCGTCGGCAGCCGGCGCAGCGATGTCGGCAGCGGGCGCCTCGGTCGCG
>RGSV01000070.1 GCA_010025655.1 Acidimicrobiia bacterium | reverse complement strand
TTGTTCGTCGAACCTGGTGACGAGGTGTACGAGGGCATGGTGGTGGGCGAATGCGCACGCAGTGAGGAGATGGTCGTCAACGCGGTGCGCGCGAAGGAGAAGACCAATATTCGCACCCACAGCCATGACGACGGCGTCAAACTGGCAGCGCCCGTCATCCATTCGCTAGAGAGTGCCATCGAGTGGATTGCCGACGATGAGCTCGTCGAGATCACCCCGAAGTCGATTCGCATTCGTAAGCGATGGCTGGGTCTTGAAGATCGGCGCCGCGCCAACAAGAAGGGCTGACGGTTCGGCACGTGGCAACTTCACCTGACGTAAGTGACCTCATCGAGCGCCTGCGTGCGGTGTCAGAAGATCTCGCCGATCGCGCAATCAGCATCTTGTCAGAGGCAATGCGCGAGGGTCAGACGAAGCGTCCGGCGAACGAGAAGGCAATCACCCAGGCTCGTCGGGCGGTGGAAAAGGCGATTGCGACCCTCGAGTCGCTGCGCTAGCTGAGCTCGGCAGCCTTGGCGGTGAGAGCCGTCAATAGTTCATCGAAACTCTTCTGAAAGCTGCTGACGCCTTCGCGTTCAAGTTGTTCTGCGACAGCAGCGTGGTCGACACCAACGGCGGCGATTTCCTGCCAGGTCTGCGCGGCTGCGTCAACATCGATATCGACTCGCCGGGCAACCTGCCCGTGGTCATCGAAGGCTTCGAGGGTGGCGTCGGGCAGGGTGTTGACGGTGTGCGGGCCGATGAGCTCTTCGACATACAGCGTGTCGCGGTACGCCGGGTTCTTCGTCGAGGTTGATGCCCACAGCGGTCGCTGCAAGCGTGCACCGCGCGCCGCCAGCGCCTGCCACCGTGCGCCACGAAACACCTCAGTGAACATGCGATAGGCGAGTTGGCCTTGGGCGACGGCAGCTCTGCCGCGCAACGCCAACGCATCAGGAGTGCCGATCGCCTCAAGGCGGCGGTCGACCTCGGTATCGACGCGCGAGATGAAAAAACTGCCGACACTTGCAACACGCGAGAGGTCGCTGGTCGTCGAGCGGGCGAGGTCTTCAAGACCTGCAACGTAGGCCTCGAGCACCTGCGCGTATCGCTCGAGGCTGAAGATGAGCGTTACGTTGACGCTGCGACCTTCAGCAATCATCGCGCGGATCGCCGGTAGACCTTCGCGGGTGGCCGGAATCTTGATCATTACGTTGGGGCGACCAACGCGTTCATGCAACTCGCGCGCCGACGTCAAGGTACCGCCACTGTCATGTGCCAAGTTTGGGTCGACTTCCACGCTGACGAAGCCGTCTTCACCACCAGACGACTCATACACAGGGGCGAACACGTCGAGAGCCGAGTCGATGTCGCGCAAGACGAGGCTCCAATAAGCATCACGAGGTGCGACACGACTTCGCGTGAGGGCGCTGAACTGCTCGTCATAGTCGGCAGAACCTTGAATCGCTTTCTGGAAGATCGTCGGGTTGCTGGTGAGGCCGCGCACGCCGCGATCGCGAAGCTCGACGAGTTGACCGCCCGTGATCCAGCCTCGACGGAGATTGTCGAGCCAAGGGCTCTGCCCGCATTCGGTGTAAAGACGCTGCAGGCGATTCATCGTTGTTGTCTATGCGCCGAGCGCATCTAGCAAGTCTTTGGTGCGATTGACGAGATTGTCGACCGAGATACCGAGACGGTTGAGTGCGACGTTGCCTGGCGCGCTTGCACCGAATCGGTCGATACCCACAGCGTCATCGGCAAAGGTGCTCCAGCCGAAGGTGCTGCCAGCTTCGATGGAGATCGTCGGCACTCCAACAGGCAAGATGTGTGCTCGCCACGTGGGGTCTTGCATGGCGAAGAGTTCTGGACACGGCATCGACACCACACGAGCGCCGATGTTCTGCTCGCCGAGAGCATCGGCAGCGGCAACGGCAACTGCTACCTCGGTGCCGGTGGCGATGATGGTGACGCGTGGTGAGCCATCGGTGTGGCGCACGATCGCAGCCCCACGCTCGATCGCCGAACCATCACTAACAATCGGGGTGTTCTGCCGCGACAAGATGAGTGCCGTTGGCCCATCGTGGTCGCAGGCCTGCCGCCAGGCGCGCGCAGTCTCGTTGGCATCGGCTGGTCGTACGACTCGCAAACCAGGTATCACTCGCAGCGATGCGAGTTGTTCGACCGGTTGGTGAGTGGGACCGTCTTCACCGACACCCACCGAGTCATGTGAAAAGACGAAAATCGCCTTCGCTCGTGAAAGAGCCGCCAGTCGCAATGCCGGGCGCATGTAGTCGGCAAAGACGAAGAATGTTCCGACCACGGGCAAGATGCCACCATGTAGCGCCATGCCGACGGCGAGTGCACCCATCGCATGTTCGCGGATGCCGTAGTACACCTGCCGCCCGTCGGGCTGTGCGGCACTCATCGCCTTGGCATTCGACAACTTGGTACCAGTGTTTCCCGTCAAGTCGGCTGCACCGACGATGAGGCCTGGCACATCTGTGAGTGACGCATCGATTGCCTTTTGCACGGCAACACGAGTTGCAACTGAGGTTGCGGGATCAAAGAGTGGTGCAGTCGATTGCCATTGGTCGCTAGGCGGCTGGGCCCACATGTTGCGCCACTCGTCGCCGGCCGAGCGCGTGGCAGCTTCGTGGGTTGCTCGTGCTGCGCTGCCACGTTGACGTGCATGAGTGCGAATGTTCTCCACCACTTGGGCGTCGACATAGAACGGCTCGTCAGGAATTCCCATCACCTTCTTGGTTGCCGTCACGTGGGCTGCAGTGAATGGGTTGCCGTGCGCCTCGGGCTTATCGGTCAAGTCGGGTGATGGTGTACCGATGTGGGTGCGCAAGATCAAGAGTGTTGGTGAGCCAGTGTGGGCCTTGGCTGCGAGCAGCGCTTGCTCGAGTGTGTCGAGGTCGTCGGCGACATCACCGAGTTGCACGACGTTCCACCCATAGGCAGCGAATCGTTGCGCCACATCGTCGCTGCACGACAGGTCGGTGCTGCCGTCGATCGTGACCTTATTGTCGTCGAAGACACAGATCAGTCGTTCGAGTTGCTGGTGACCAGCCAGTGATGCCGCTTCGTGGCTGATGCCTTCCATGAGACAACCATCACCGACGATGACGAAGGTGTGGTGGTCGCAGTAGTCGGCACCGAATCGTGTGCGCAGGTGCCGCTCGGCCATCGCCATGCCGACGGCGTTGGCGAAACCCTGACCGAGCGGACCGGTGGTGACCTCAACGCCCGGTGTGTGACCACGTTCAGGATGCCCAGGTGTCGAGGAACCCCACTGGCGAAACGCACGGAGATCGTCGAGTTCGACGCCATAACCGTTGAGGAACAGCAATGCGTATTGCAAGATCGATGAATGGCCGTTGCTCAAGATAAAACGGTCGCGGTCTGACCACAGCGGCTTGAGTGGGTCGTGTTTCATCACTCGGCTGTAAAGCACATGACCAAGTGGAGCGAGTGCCATCGCAGTGCCTTGGTGACCGCTCTTGGCAGCGAGTGGTGCATCCATTGCGAGACCACGAATCATCGCGACTGCGAGGCGATCGTCGTTCGCCTGCAGTCTGGTTGTCACGCCTCGCCAGAGTAGTTTTACGACGCGACGGGTGCCAACACCGTGAAGGGCACTGCCATCCAGGGGCCTTGCCCAACGCGACAATGGGCGATGATCTGGCCGTATCGCTCGACGGCAAGTTCGGCGCGTACGAGGCGATAGGTGAACTTGCCCGGTTCGACGCGAAAAGGGCTCACGTTCTGTGCCATCGGTGGCGTGGCATCAGGGGCGACACCGACTGGCTGAAACACCACCTGCAGGATTCCGTCGCCGCTTTCGCCTGCTGGGCAGTAGATCAACACCACGAGATGCGGTGACATCGTGCAGGGCACGGGTTGTGGTGCAACCTGCGAGAAAAAGACACCAGTGAGGTCGATGCGCGTCGAAGGACCCTCAACTTGGCGCATGGCGAAGTTGTCGACGAAGAGAGCCGCAACGATGTGCATGAAGGTCGAACACTACCGTTGAACATCGTGACGGGTCGACGCACGCTGAGCGAAGACGAGTCGAAGAAGTTGCTAGCGCCACTTGGGGCGCGATTCCCTCGCGAAACGGTGGTTGAAGATTCCGATGCTGCAGTGAGAGCGGCAGAGGCGATTGGGTTTCCGGTCGTTGCGAAACTGATCGGTGAGCGGCTAGCGCACAAGTCAGAGCGCGGCTTGGTGCGACTCGGCCTCGGCGATGCAGCCGCAGTACGTCAGGCGTGTGAACTGTTGCTCGCACAACGCCGCAACGAAGATGGTGACGTAAGGCTGCTGATTGCCGAACAAATCGCCGGCAGCCGTGAACTCATCGTTGGTATGGTGCGCGACCCACAGTTCGGCGCCACACTGCTGATTGGGGCTGGGGGAGTCACGGCTGAGGTGCTCGCCGACTCACAAGCCAGACCGCTGCCGCTCGGTGCAAACGATCTCGACAACATGCTTGACTCGCTCGCCGTTGCAAACGTGTTTGGTGAGTTCCGTGGTCAACGAGCGATGGATCGCGCAACGTTGGCGAAGACCGTTCAGGCGGTGGCAAGACTTGCTGAGGCGCGACCCGATATTGCCTCGATCGATCTCAACCCGGTGATTGTTACGACCCGCGGTGAGCCGATTGCGGTCGACGCTCTTGTCGAACTAGGCGAGAGTGGTGCGACGTCACGGAATGTGGCAGCGCAGACCGACTTGCCGAGTGCAGCGCATCATTTCACCCCGCGCCACAGTGACACCAACATGCGCAGCCTGTTTGATCCGCGTGGTGTGGTCGTGGTCGGGGCATCAACTCACCCGGGCAAGTTCGGTTTCGTGGCACTGCACAATCTGCTCGCGGCGAAATATGGCGGTCGCGTCGCTGCAACCAATCTCTCGCGCGAGACCGTGCTCGGTGTGCAGTGCGTGGCGACGGTCGATGACCTGCCAGACGGTGAGTTCGATTTAGCAGTGCTGTGTACTCCGGCTGCAGCGAATGAGGAAGTGCTGCGCGCATGTGCTCGGCGGGGAATTGGTGCCGCGTTCATCACCTCGGCTGGGTATGGTGAGGCCGACGAAGCCGGGCAAGCTGCACAAGCCCGATTGGTTGCACTTGGGGCTGAGCTCGGCATTCTGATTGCCGGCCCCAATGGGCAAGGTGTGGTGAGCACTCCGAGTGCGCTGTGTGCGCAAATCGTGGCGCCGTATCCGCCGCGTGGAGCAATTTCGATCGCCAGTCAGAGCGGCAATTTCGTGTCGAGTTTCATGAACCTAGCCAGAGCTAGTGGTGTTGGGGTGGCGCGGGCAGTATCGGCGGGCAATGCTGCTGCCACCGACGTCGCCGACTATCTCGAATGGTTTTCACGTGACGACGCCACTCGGGTGATGTTGAGCTACATCGAAAGTGTCGTGGATGGTGTTCGCTTGCGCCGTGCTCTCGCGGCCGCCAATGCGCGCAAACCGCTAGTAGTCGTGAAGGGTGGCGCCACCGAGTCTGGGGCGCGGGCCGCTGCCAGTCACACAGGGGCTTTGGCAAGCAATGACCGCGTATTCGACGGCTTATGTCGCCAACTTGGTGTCGTGCGCGCGACCGACATCGACGAAGCGTTTGATGCTGCAGCGTTGTTTGCAACGTCGCCGCTGCCGCGGGGCAAGAATACGGCAATCTTGACGACCGCAGGTGGCTGGGGTGTGGTGACCTCGGACGCTTTGGCCCGTGACGGCGTATTGCAACTCGCCACGTTGAGCACGGCAACGATGACGGCCCTCGATGCATTGTTGCCGGCTCGATGGTCGCGCAACAACCCTGTTGACTGTGCAGGCGGAGAAACACGCGACACGATTCCGGCCGTGCTCGAGATTCTCGCAACAGCACCCGAAGTTGATTCTGTGGTGTATCTCGGTATCGGAATTCAGTCGAATCAAGCTCGTCTCATGCGTGAGGGCGGGTTCTATCCAGACCACGGTCTCGCACGAATCGTGGAATATCACGAACGCCAAGATCGCCGCTTCGCCGAGGCCGCAGGCGAACTAGCTGCTCGCACCCAAAAGCCCATACTC
>RGSV01000069.1 GCA_010025655.1 Acidimicrobiia bacterium | reverse complement strand
GCCGCGCTAGCCACCCAGGACTACCCGAACCTGCGGGTGGTGGCTTTCCTCAGTGGCTCGACCGATCTCGCCTTCGGCGACCAGATTCGTGGCACCCTGCCAAATGCCCTGGTGCGCCAGGTCGAAGCCAACCCTGGCTTTGGTCCCGTCGCAAACCAGGTCATGCGGGTTGTGGAGGGCACCGAAGGGTTCTTCTTGCTCCTGCACGACGACGTGGCCCTGCGGCCCGATGCCGTCACCAGCCTCGTCGAAGAGGCCTTTCGTTCGAACGCCGCAGTTGTCGGACCCAAGCTCGTCGAATGGGATTCACCGACGGTGCTGCAGCACGTCGGTCTCGACGCCGACCGCACGGGGAGACTCGTCGACGTCGTCGACCCGGGCGAGCGTGACCAAGAACAGCACGATGCGGTGCGCGACACCTTCGCCCTGCCATCGGCATGTTTGCTCGTGCGCAACGACATCTTTCGCACGCTGGGTGGCTTCTCACCGAGCATCCCGTTCTTCGGCGAAGAGTTGGAGTTCTGCTGGCGCGTTCACCTGTTGGGGGCCCGTGTGCTCGTGAACCCATCGGCGGTAGCACGCCACCGTGGTGCATTCGCCACGAGAATGCTGCTGCCAACTGCTGATGCACTGGCGGCACGCCATCGGGTGCGCACCGTGCTGTCGTGTGTCTCGCTCGCGCAGGTTCCGTTGGTAGTGGTGCGACTGCTGGTGCAGTCGGTCGCCGAAGTGATCATCGGTATATTTTCCAGCAACGCCCGCAGTGCAGTCGTCGGCTTGCGTGCAGTTGCGGCGATTCCAGTCGATCTCGGGGCGATCGTCGCTCGTCGACGCACGATTGCGCCTTTTCGTCGCGTGCCATCGCGCGAGGTCACCGCGTTGCAGCTGCGGTCGACTGCCCAACTCGCTGCATTCGCTCGACACCGCCGCGCACTGCGCGAACAGCAGACCTCGGAGACTCCGTCGCTGCGGCCAGTTGCGACCTCTGGCGGGCGCACCACGGTGCTGCTCGCGCTGTTGTTGTTGGCGCTGGTGATCATCGGTAGCCGTCAGCTCATTTGGGGAGAAATCTCGCCGGTCGGCCAGTTCGTGGCATTCGCGCGCGACGAGGTGTCGGCGCGCGATCTCGTGCGTCAGTACCTCGCGGGTTGGTCGGCAGGTGGTTTCGGGGCACCGCATGCATCGCCGACTGCACTCGGCGCTCTCGCTATCGCGGGTGCACTTGCCGTGGGTCGCTGGAGCGGTCTGCTCGCGTTGGTGGCAGTTGGCTCGTTCTTCGTTGCCGCAATCGGAACCTGGCGGTTGAGCGGTGCACTGGGTGATGCGCGCGTTCGCCTCGTCGCCGCCACGCTGTACGTGTCGTCGCCGGTGGGCATACTCGCCGTGCGTGACGGCCGCCGCGACGCCTTGATTGTTTGGGCGCTCTTGCCGTGGATTCTCGATTTTGCGCGGCGCATCGCTGGTCTTGACCGCGACCCACTCGACGCGGTTCGCGAATCATCGGTACGCCCAACGGGGGCGCGGCGCTCACAGCTCGCTGCATCACTGCTGTTTGTCGTTGGTGCGATGTTTGCCTTCGCACCAGTCTCGGCGGCGATCATCACAGTTGTCGCGGTTGCATTGCTGGTTGCGTCGTGGTTCTCGCCATCGCCGTGGCGCGCTAACGCCTGGTTGGTGGTGTCGCTCGTTGTCTCGCTCGTCGCAGCGTTCACGCTGAACGTGCCGTGGGCAGTGCAACTGATTGGTGCCGAGTGGTGGCACGCGATGGTCGGTGCTGGTCACCCGGCAACTGGCGCTTCGCTGGTTGACGTGCTGTCGCACGGCGTCGACAACAGCGTGGTGCGCTGGCTCGTGGTGTTTGCCTATGTGCCCGTCGTGCTGATGGCATTGTTTGCTTCGCGCGCCCGTAGCGCTTGGGCCCTGCGATCATTCGCACTCGTGGTGCTGCCCGTGGCTCTGCGTCTGGCGCATGAACGTGGCGTGATCACGATGCCGTTCGTCGAGCCGCTCGCTCTCGCCGCGCCGATTGCTCTCGGCGCTGCTCTCGCTGCCGCGATTGCGTTCAGTTCGTTTCTCGCTGGTCGCTCGCGTGCTCTCGAGTGGCGGCAACTCTTTGCCACGGTGTCGGTGGCTGCGGCGCTCGTTTCGTTCTCACCCTTCGCTGTTTCGCTTCTCGATGGTCGCTGGTCGCAGCCGCCGGCCACGCTGAGTCAACTGCTCACGCAGTTGCCCGACGATTCTGCTGGCGACTATTCGGTGGTCACACTCGGTGACCCGCGGCTGCTTGCGGTGTGGTCGCGGCCGGTCGCCGCCATGCCAGGGCTTGCCTATGGCATTGCGTCGGATGGCGCGCCAACGCTCGTCGATCAGTTGCCGAGCGAACGCACGTTGATGAACGATGCTCTCGACCGCGCCCTGCAAGTGACGATGACGGGCGAGTCGCTGCGCGCCGGCCGTCTGCTGGCCCCGCTCGGTGTGCGGTTCATCGTGGTGCCGCTGCGTGATGGCACGTTGCATGCTCGTCGTGCTGCGGTGAACGGTGATGTTGGTGCACGCGCAGTTGCCCGACTTGCCGACCAACTCGATTTTCGTCGTGTGTATTCGTCAACTGACCTAGCGATCTTTGAAAACATGGCTGCGTTGCCGACTGTCGCCGTGCTCGACGAGCGCTCGGCATTGACCAGCGCCCAGGCGCTCGAAGCATCGCTCTTGGCCGAATCTCTCACCGCGCGTTCAACGCTCGTGCCTGGGTTCGATGCGACGATTGCCAATCGTGGGGCGCTCACTGCCGGCACGGTGCACTTGGCCGAGCCGTTCTCGCCGCGTTGGAGCATGACGGTCGACGGTGCACGAATCGCCCCACGAGTTGCCTTTGGCGCGACAACTGCATTTGATGCACCCGTGGCTGGAACCGCCGAGATTCGACTTGGTGCTTCGCGTGCGCAACGCCTGCTCGTCGCACTGCAGGTGGTGCTGTGGTTGGTCATCGTCGCGGTGGCCTTCAACCCGAGTCGCTTCCGCGGTCGGGTGCGTGCGGCACGGCAGGTCGTTGAGGTTTCGTTGCGCGGTGACGATGGTGCGCGGGTGGTGTTGTGATGGCTTCGCGCATGCGCACGACTGAGTCGCGCTTCTCAACGATGCGTCAGTGGCTCGCCGCAGCGATCGTCGTTGCCAGTGTGGGTGGCGTCGTGGCATTGCAGCGCCGCGCGGTTGAGCCGACCCCCACGATCGTCGACGCACGCAGTGCGGTGCCGCTCTTGCAGCCTGCAGCACTTGCATCGACATGGTTCTGTCCGGGCGTGCCCGGCAACGATGAGTCGATCTCGGGTCGCTTCGTCATCAGCAACGCTGGTGAGACACCAGTCGGCGGCACCATCACCCGCTTTGTCATAGATGGTGCGGCAACACGCCAACGCTTTGCCGTGCAACCGCGCTCGACCATTGAAGTCGATGCACTCGCGGGTCGCGAATCGCCGTTCGTGTCGGCAATCGTCGAAACTCAGGGTGCCGCAGTGAGCGTCGAGCAGCGCATCTTTCATCGTGCGGGTGATGCGGTCACATTATGTGCGTCGTCGCCATCAGCCGAGTGGTATCTCGCTGATGGCTTCACTGGCGAAGGCAGCATCGAGAACGTCGTTGTGTCGAACCCCGCTCTTGACTCGGCAATCCTCGACATCACCTTCGTGACTGCATCAGGTGAGCGAAGCCCGCAATCGCTGAAGGGAGTCGTGATTCCGCCCGAGAGTGTGCGCGTGTTTGACATGGCGGCGTTGGATGCCCAGAACGAAGCGACACTCGCCGTCAGTGTGCAAGCCACGGTTGGTCGCGTCGTCGTCGGTCGCTCGCAGCATTATCTCGGGCGTGGACGCCTCGGGTACGGCATGTCGTTGGGGGCGAGTGCGACGAGTACGCGTTGGTACTTTGCTGACTCACTGAAGTCGGCGACTGCGGCCGAAGAATATGTTGTGTACAACCCACATCGTGACGACCAACAGATCACGATGATCATCGCGCCCGACGGCGCCGAGGCGCTCGAGCCCGTGGTCATCACTGCTCCTGCCAAACGAGTGACGAAGTTTGCGCCAAGCGGCCTCACGGCGTTGCCCGAGGGTCGTTACTCGGTGATTGCCAGCGTGGCTGAGCCCGGTGACGGTGTCGTCATTGAGCGAGTGCTCACGAGTCAGCAGGGTAAATCGACAGCAACGGTGGTCGTTCTCGGCGCGCCAACGGCCGCGTCGCGATGGACCGCACCTTCGGGAGCAGCGGTCAACGTCGACGACTCGTTGCGTATCTTCAACCCGGGTGCCAATCCCGCCACGCTCGCCGTGACGTATCTCGGCCCGGCTGGTGAAGTGGCGGTCATCGGGTATGAGTCGGTATCGCTGGCGCCTGGTGCCAGCACGAGCGTGGCGCTGAGTGACGTGACCCAGGCGGTGACGGTGACGGTCGTGTCGTCAGAACCAGTCGTCGTGGCACGCCGCGTTTCGCGCGGAGTCAAACAGCCACTACTTGGCGCGGCGCCACTCGTCGCCGCGGTGAAGAGTGACGCCGCAGCAGCCCAGTCGTGAACAGCCCAGTCGTGAACAACCCAGTCGTGAGGATTCTGCCGTGATGGGTGAGATGGTCTGGCGACTCGTTGTGCTTGGCGCGGTGGTGGTTGCCGCCGTAGTGGTGTCGTTGCGTCGCCGACGCGTGCGCCCCGCCCCGACCCAACCGCGCGGCGAGGTGCCAGCACAACTCGACCGTGCAGACTTCAGTGCACCACAGTCGCCGTGGCTGGTGGTGGTCTTCACGTCGGCCACGTGCGCAACCTGCGGCGATGTGGCACGTAAGGCCGCGGTGCTCACCAGTCGCGACGTTGCCGTGCAAGAAGTGGAATATGCCCGCGACCGCACGTTGCATGACAAGTACCGCATCGACGCGGTGCCGGCCACGGTCATCGCCGACGCTGATGGGGTGACTCGTTACGGCCACCTTGGTCCCATCTCGGCAACCGATCTCTGGGCCGCAATGGCTCGTTGTCGTGATCCGCAGTTGGCGACGCCAGCGTGTGGCGACGACTCAGACGCTCGGTGAGTCGCCCGCCGGGGGAGTCACCGGATCGCTTGCTGGCTTGGGCGCCTGTTCACGAATGTTCGGCGTGCCAAGACCTGTCTGAATGAGTCGCGCCACTTCGGCACCATCAATCGTCTCGTGTTCGAGCAGCGCTTCGGCAACGAGGTCAAGGCCGCGACGATGCTTCATCAGAGTGGTGCGGGCACGCTCTTCTTGCTCGCGCAAGATGCGGGCAATCTCGTCGTCAATCTTGCGGGCAGTCTCATCGCTGTATTCGCGCCCCGATGTCATCAAATCTTCACCGAGAAACACCTGCTGCTGACTGGTCCACGCCATCGGGCCGACTGCGTCACTCATGCCCCACTCGCGCACCATCCGTCGGGCAATCGACGTCGCCTGCTCTAGATCGTTGGCGGCACCGCTGTTGAGTGAACCGAAGACGATCGACTCAGCGACGCGGCCGCCCATCGCCTTGCAAATCAGATCGAGGAAGTAGTCGCGCGAGTACGTGTGTCGCTCTTCGGGCAGGCTCCACGTGACACCGAGTGCCATGCCGCGCGGCAAGATCGTGACCTTATGCAGCGGATCGCTATTGGGCAACACCGTTGACAGCACGGCGTGTCCGCCTTCGTGATACGCCACGGCGCGCTTTTCTTCGGCATTCAGCGCCAAACTCTCGCGGCGCGCACCCATCACCACTCGGTCGCGTGCGTTCTCAAAGTCGATGCGCTCAATGGTCGTTGAACCGCGGCGCACGGCGATGAGCGCTGCCTCGTTGACGAGGTTGGCGAGGTCGGCACCGCTCATGCCTGGCGTGGCCTTCGCCATGGTTTCAAGATCGACGTCGCCACCCATGCGCTTGCCGGTCGAGTGCACCTTCAGAATTGCGTGACGCTCTTCGGCCTCGGGCAGCGGCACGATGATTTGTCGGTCGAATCGCCCCGGGCGCAAGAGCGCGGGGTCGAGAATGTCGGGTCGGTTGGTCGCCGCCATCACGACGACACCTTCCGATGATTCGAAGCCATCCATTTCTGA
>RGSV01000068.1 GCA_010025655.1 Acidimicrobiia bacterium | reverse complement strand
GACGACCGCTACAACCCGTCATCAATTCTTGCCAAGATTGGCGCAACGATCGTCTTCGTCGGCGATGTCGTCAAAAATCGAGCAGGAGACGAAGATTGGGATCGCATCGCGATCGTTCGCTACGCCACACGCAAGTCGTTTATCGAGATGCAGTCACGACGCGACTTTGCCGACAAGCACGTTCACAAAGCTGCGGGTATGCAGCGCACCATCATCGTGTGCTGCCGGCCCGAGAACCCTTCACTCGACAACCACGGTCGGCCAAAGACCGATGATGACCGCCACGTGTTGATGATCGTGCGTCGCACCGACGACCGAGCGGGTGCGTTCAGCGCACTGCCGAACGCGGTCAATCTCGCTGCTGAAGGCACGATTATCGGCGACGGCCGCACGTGGGACACGGTGCAGTTCATTGCTGCGGGTTCGGCTGACGAATTGTCGTCGAAGCACGCCCAGGTGTCGCAACAGGTTTCGGGCGATGCTTACGTCATGGCCGTTCGCGCATCGATGGATTCCATCACCCAAGGCTGACGTGCACTTCGAGATAGAACGGCGCGATATTCGCAACTCGCGCTGGGCGCCGACGACCGCGCCTACGACACTTGCTTCTGGCGAAGTGCTTCTCACCCTCGAGCGCGCTGCTCTGACATCGAACAATGTGAGCTATGCGCTGAGCGGCGACATGCTCGACTACTGGGGCTTCTTCCCCACCGAGCCTGCGTGGGGTCGCTTGCCAGTGATGGGTTTCGGTGTCGTCACCAAGTCGGCCCACCCCGAGGTTGCAGTCGGTGGGCGCTACTTCGGTTTCTTCCCGCTCGCCGACCATCACGTGGTCGCGGCGCGATCGACCGCTGGCGGCTTCAGTGATGCTGCCCCGTGGCGCGAGAAACATGCCGCCGCCTACCGCAACTTTGACCTCGCTCAACCCACCCCGCACGACGACGCATTGCTCATCTTTCGAGGTCTCTTCATCACCTCGTTTTTGTTGGAAGATTTCTTGCGTGAACACCATCACTTCGGCGCCGAACAAGTGGTCGTTCTCAGCGCCTCGAGCAAGACAGCGATTGCCCTCGCGCATTGTCTGCGCACGTCGAGCAAGGTGAACGTAGTCGGGCTCACGTCGACTCGTAACACATCCTTCACCGATTCACTCGGCGAGTATCACCAGGTGTTGTCGTACGACCAGATTGCAGCGCTCGATTCACGGCCCGCGGTCGTGGTCGACATGTCGGGCAACATGCAGATGCTGGCACAGGTGTATGCAGCACTTGGCGCAAACATCAAACACTGCGCGAGCGTCGGTGCCACACACTGGGATGCCCCTCGTCACGGGGTGACCCTGCCCGACCCGCGGCCGCAGTTCTTCTTTGCGCCGTCGCAGCTTTCAAAACGAGGAAAAGAGCTGGGTCGCGAGGTGCTTAACCAACGCATCACCGAGGCATTGGACGTGTTCGTCGCCTCAACCAACTCCTGGCTGAAGATTCGACGCTCAGTCGGCAGCGCAGCAATTGGCGAGCTGTACGGCGCCCTCGTGCGTGGCGACACTCAGCCCAACGAAGGCAACATCATCTCGTTCAGTTAAGCGACGAAGCATCCGTCTCGGCCTTACCGGCACCGACCCCGTTGTCGTGCCCTCGGCGCTGCCGCAGCAGCTGCCGCTTAGTACGGCAACGTGTACGAGTTTTCGAACTCGTCCTGTAGCACAGTGGCAAGCGACGTGGTCGTGTCAACCACGAGTTCTTCTTGCAGCACGCGCGTGCGATACGACCAACCCGCCGGCATCTTGAGCCGTTCGCCAAGCGAGGGCAGCGACTCCTCACTCATCGAAGAATCAACACCCATGCACAATGCCTGCATCACATAGGCCTTGCCCTCGGGGTTGACGAGTTCATACACCGGTCTACCTGCATCAAAAAAGAACACCGCCCCGCGGTTGATCTTGTTCTCGCTGTATGGCCCAGCACCCGGTTTGTCGCCGAGATGAATCGTGGCGATACGGCGGAACATGATTCCCCCAAACTCACGTAACACCGGCTCAACCGGTGCAACTTTTGCCCCAAGCCCGTCGAGCACCCATTTGCGTGGCCCGTTGAGTTTGACGAACACCGCGCCCATCTCGGTTGCGATGGCTGCAGCATCGAGCTTTTCCCACAAGTGTTGCGGGCAGTCGTTCAGCATCTGCGTGCCGTACACCTCGGCATGCAGGCCGTCATCGCGCAGATAAATCGGCAGCACCTCGCCGTAGCGCACGCCGCGCATGTGGTCGATAAGTCGTGGAGTTGCGATGGCCTCACCGTAGCCGTCGTCGGCAACAATGGACGCATGGGACGCGCCCCCGACCGGATCGATGTGGCCATCGTTGGCGCGGGTTTTGCCGGCATGTACATGTTGCACAAAACGCGCTCGGCGGGTTTCAGCGCGCACGTGTTTGAACGCGGCGGTGGAGTCGGTGGCACCTGGTATTGGAACCGCTACCCCGGCGCCCGATGCGACGTACCAAGCCTCGAGTATTCGTACCAATTCTCTGAAGAACTGCAGCAAGAGTGGGAGTGGTCAGAGAAGTACGCCACCCAACCCGAGATTCTGCGCTACGCCGAGCACGTCGCCGATCGATTCGATTTGCGCCGCGACATTTCGTTCGACACCACCGTCACATCACTCACGTGGCAAGGCGAGTCGTGGCACGTGGCGACGACCGCGAGCACCTCGGGGGTCGACGGCGACGCAGCCACCACTGTCACCACGGCACGCTTCGTCGTGCTCGCGACGGGTTGTCTCTCGGCCGCGAATGTTCCGCGCTTCACCGACGACCGTCTCTTCGCGGGCCGCACCTACCACACCGGCAACTGGCCACACGAAGGTGTCGACTTCACCGGGCAGCGAGTCGCCGTCATCGGCACCGGGTCGTCGGGAATCCAGTCGGTGCCAGTGATCGCGTCGCAGGCTGCACATCTCACCGTGTTGCAGCGCACGCCCGCATATTCGGTGCCGGCACGCAACCAACCTCTATCGCCCGACTACGTGGCATCTATCAAGGCGAACTACGGCGAGTTCCGCCGCAAGAACAGCCTCACCCGTGCTGCTCTCGGCGGCGACACGCCAACCGGGCCACATGGTGCCTGCGAAGTGAGCGATGACGAGCGACGCGCTGCACTCGAGGCCCGATGGCAAAAAGGCGGTCTGCTCTTCTTGGGTGCCTTCAATGATGCACTCACGAACCCCGAGTCGAATCGGTTGATTGCCGACTTCGTGCGCGACAAGATTCGCCAGACGGTGCGTGACCCCGAGATCGCGCGGCGCCTGTCGCCAGACTCGGTCATCGGCTGCAAGCGACTCTGCGTCGACACCGACTATTACGAAACATTCAACCGATCGAACGTCTCGCTCATCGACTTACGTGAAACCCCGATTGAGCGATTCACACGGCGTGGCATCATCGTGGGTGACGCCACCGAACTTGAGTTCGACGCGATCGTCTTTGCCACCGGCTTCGACGCGATGACCGGCGCCATCAGCAACATCGATATTCGTGGTCGCGACAATCTACGGCTGCGCGACGTGTGGTCGGAAGGCCCCCTCAACTATCTCGGGTTGGCGGTGCACGGATTTCCGAACCTCTTCATGATCACCGGCCCGGGAAGCCCGTCGGTGCTCACGAACATGATCGTGTCGATTCAGCATCATGTTGAGTGGATCACTGACTGTCTCGCGCACCTGCGTCGCGAGAGCTCATCTACGATCGAGGCCGACCCCTCAGCACAAGCCGAATGGGTGCAACACGTGAACACCATTGCTGGCATGACGCTGTACACGTCGTGTAGTTCGTGGTATCTCGGCGCCAACATGTACGGCAAACCGCGGGTCTTTATGCCGCTACCTGGGTTTCCGGCATACGTGCAGCGGTGCACCGACGTGGCTCAGCATCACTACCAAGGCTTCCACGTGCGATGAAGAGCGGAGTTCACCATGTCGAGTGATTCGTCTTCGGTCGACCCGTCGATTGCTCGTCGCTTTACCGAATACGTCGGCGTGTACGATGCCGACGCAACGCTCTGGGGTGAAGTGTCGTATTGGATTGGTGCTCGTTTCGGTGCACGACACTGCTCGCTCTGCGACGTGACTCACGGACTATTTCGCCAGCGTGCCGAGTGGAAGGCCTGCGCACTCGAGTTGACCGCGCCGTTTGTCACCTATCACCGCAACGACGCACCCGAAGATGTGCGTGCTGCGGCCGCAGGCAACTACCCGATCGTGCTTGGCCGACACGCAGGCAGCCTCGTGGTGCTGTTGACGAACGCCGATATCGAACGATGCGACGGTTCACCACAGGCCCTCGCCGCAGCGTTGCTCGCGAAGCCGTAACTTTGCAGGCACGACGCGGATCGCGGCTTGTACATCCCACGTGAAGTCACTTGACATCGTCTAGTACGCTCAGGGCACTCACGAGCGGAGGCATCAGTGACCACCATCGAGCGAAACTCGCCGAATCCGTTTCTTGCCGGAAACCTCGCGCCAGTACACGAGGAAGTTACGGTCACTGACCTTCGTGTGACGGGGAGCATTCCCACCGAACTCACAGGTCGCTACCTACGCAATGGGCCGAACCCCGTGGGTCGCATCAACGAAGAGAAGTACCACTGGTTCACCGGCCACGGCATGGTGCACGGCATACGGCTACGCGACAGCAAAGCCGAGTGGTACCGCAATCGCTGGGTGCGCACGAAGCAGGTGTGTGATGTGCTCGGTGGAACTCCGCCGCCATCTGACTGGCCGGCTGATCACCCGTCGTTTCCCGCCAACACGAGCGTGATTGGTCACGCCGGTCGTACCTACGCAATCGTCGAAGGTGGCTCACCACCGATCGAGCTGTCGTACGACCTCGATACCGTGCGAATCTCCAGTCTTGACGGCACCTTGCCGATGGCATTTTCTGCCCACCCGAAACGTGACCCTCGCACCGGCGAGTTGCACGTAATGACCTATTGGTGGGGCTGGGGCAACAAAGTGCAGTATCTCGTGGTTGGCGTCGATGGTCGTGTGCGTCGCACGGTTGATATCGACACACAGGGTGGACCCATGTTGCACGATCTTGCAATCACAGAGAAGTACGCACTGGTGTTTGACTTGCCATGCGTCTTCAATCTTGATGCGGCGATGAAGGGAGCAAGCCTGCCCTACTACTGGGATCACGATTATGAAGCACGAATCGGTTTCTTGCCGCGCACCAACGAGAAGGCCACGAGTGCCGACGTGAAGTGGGTGTCAATTGACCCGTGCTACATCTTCCACCCGATGAATGCCTATGACGAAGGTGACGAGGTCGTGCTTGACGCCGCTCGGCATCCGAAGATGTTCGACCGTGAGCGTCGCGGGCCGAGTGAGGGAGACCCCGTGCTCACGCGATGGCGCTTGAACGTCTCGACTGGCGCGGTGCGCGAGACCACGATTGATGACAGACCGCAGGAATTCCCCCGGATTCGTGAAGACCTGGTCGGCCTGCCCTATCGCTACGGATACGCCGCTGGCATCGGTGTCGATTTTGCGCAAGACACGCTGACAAAGACCGATCACCAGACGGGTCGAGTGGTGGCGCGCACTGACCAACCGCGCTTCGGTTACGGCGAGCCAGTGTTCGTCGCACGTACAGGTGGCGTGGATGAAGATGATGGCTGGGTCATTGCATTGCGCCATGACACGGTGAGTGATACCTCTGACCTCGTGATCTTTGACGCTGCAGCACTCGACGCCGACCCGGTTGCGGTGGTGCACCTGCCAGTGCGAGTGCCGAATGGCTTCCACGGCAACTGGATTCCTGACGGTCAATAGGAGGCTCGCCCCGCCGGGTAGCGGCGTACGGGCCGCCCCTCTTAGACGCCCGCCGCCCTCGCTGGCCGGCGTGACCGCTTTCGGCACTTCGCGCACACACCTGAGTGAGCCCGCCGTTGCGGGCGACTTGACAACCCACATAGGAGTGCTACACCCATGACTATGACCGATGCCCCGCCGATGAGCCCGACCGCCCCGGGCAACCGCCTCATCACCGTCGACGATCTGCGCTACGAGTTGCAGCGAGAGCACGCCATCACCGACGCCCACTTCATGCGAATTAC
>RGSV01000067.1 GCA_010025655.1 Acidimicrobiia bacterium | reverse complement strand
AGCAGGCGAGCGGCGAGCCGCGCCCGATCGTCGCCGTCACCGGCACTGACGGCAAAACAACCACCACCTTGATGGCAGCAGCGATGCTGAGCGCATCAGGCCGCAAGGCCGCTGCCGTCGGCAACACCGAGACTCCGTGGGTCGAGGCGCTCGACGAAGCACACGACTGCTTCGCCGTTGAGTGCTCGAGTTTTCGTCTGCGCTTCACCAAACACTTTCGCGCCGCGGCGGCAACCTGGTTGAACCTTGCACCAGATCATCTCGACTGGCACGCGGATCTCGACGCCTACCGTGCAGCCAAAGCCCGTATCTGGCTTGCTGCCCACGATGGTGACGTGGTAGTTGCCCCGATGAGCGACCAGTCGATCGTGCAGTCGGCGCGCGGCACGGCGGCGCGCACGGTCACTTTTGGTCTTGACCGTGGTGACTATCGCGTTGACTCCGGCGCCCTCGTCGGCCCAGCCGGTCGCATCGTCGATGTCGGAGCACTCGCGCGCAGCCTGCCGCACGATCTCACCAATGCGCTCGCTGCCAGCGCACTCGTTCTCGAAACGGGTCTTGGCACCGTCGAGGGTGTCGCAACCGCGCTCACGCGGTATCGCCACGCACCGCACCGCATTCAACTCGTCGGCGAACTCGACGGCGTGACGTATTACAACGACAGCAAGGCCACGAGCCCGCACGCAGCCCAGGCGGCGCTCACTTCATTCGAACGCATCGTGCTGATTGCAGGCGGCAAGAACAAGGGCCTCGACCTGTCATCGATGGCGAGCCATCCGCAGCGCATGCGCGGTGTCGTGGCGACGGGTCACTCAGCAGAGTTGATCGCGGCTGCGTTTGCCGGCGTCTGCCGCGTCGTGCGTGCCGAGTCGATGGAAGACGCCGTAGCGGCAGCCCGCCAACTCGCCGAACCAGGTGACGTTGTGCTGTTGTCACCCGGCTGCACGAGTTACGACTGGTACAGCAACTACGCCGAACGTGGCGACGACTTCGCACGATGCGTGCGCCAACTCATGAAAGGAAACGACGAATGACCACCGTCAACATTGATCCGACTGGAGACATCGCGGTTCCCTCGATGAGCGCGCGCCGTCGTGCCGCGCTCGCTGGCCATCGTGCCCGCGCCGACCGCAACAACGTTGAACGAGAACCAACGCGCCTGTTCTACGTCATCTTCTTCATCGTTGGTATTTTCGTCGCAATCGGGCTCGTGATGGTGCTGTCGGCATCGTCCATCGTTTCGGTGAACAACGGTGGTTCAGCGTTCACGATGTTCTTGAAGCAGTTGATGTGGGCAGGTGTAGGTCTCTTCGTTGCCATCGGCACCTATCGAATGCCGTATCACACATGGCGAATGCTCAATCGGCCATTATTGGCATTCGCCATCATTCTCAACCTGTTGCCGCATTCACCGCTCGGCATCACGATTAACGGTGCCAAAGCGTGGGTTGAAGTCGGACCAGTGCGCTTTCAGCCGTCAGAACTGCTCAAGTTCGCACTCATTATCTATCTGACTAATTTGCTCGGTCGTCGCCAGTCAGAACTAACGAACCCGAAGCGCACACTGTATCCGGCACTTATTGCCTGGGGCTTTGCCGCAGCATTGGCACTCTCGCAGAGCGACTTTGGCGCAGCCGTGGTCTTGTCGGCAATTGCCCTCACCGTGTTGTACATGGCCGGCATTCCAGTGCGCTGGATTGCGGTCTCGGGCACTGTCGCCTTCATGGGCGCATTCATGTTCTTGCTCACGTCGGCTTCGCGTATGGCTCGCTGGACTGCGTTTCTCGATATCGAAGGCAATCGTGAACACACGTCGTACCAGGTGTGGCAGTCGATTCTCAGCATCTCGAACGGCGGGCTGGCAGGCGTGGGGCCGGGTGCAGGAACCAGCAAGTGGGGCTACGTGCCGCTCGCGCACAGCGACTTCATCTTCACGGTGATCGCCGAAGAATTCGGTCTCTTCGGTTCGACCCTGGTGATTGGCGGCTTCGCTGCGCTTACGACGCTCGGGTTCTTGGTGGCGATGCGCGCGCCGGATTACTCGGGTGCGCTACTTGCTGCCGGCATCACGATGTGGTTCGGCGTGCAAGCCATCATCAACATCGGTGGTGTGATCGGTGTGTTGCCCGTGACGGGTCTCACATTGCCGCTCATCTCGTATGGCGGAAGCTCGCTCTTGATCACCCTCGGTGCAGCTGGCTTGTTGCTGAATATCGCGCGCAAGATTGCCTAGGCCGAGTGCGGTAGCGTGCGGAGCGTTGTTGTGACGACGCCGAACACGCCTTCGTCGCCGCGAGTATTTGCCGTCATCGCAGGCGGTGGCACCGCCGGCCATGTGATCCCCGCACTTGCACTCGCCGAGCACCTCTGCGAACGAGGTCGCTCGCCCCGCTCGATTGCGTTTGTGGCGTCGCGGCGACCCATCGACGAGCAGCTGTTGGGTGCCACCGACCACCCGCGCTTGCTGTTGTCAGTCGATGGACTCCAACGCAGCCTCGCCCCGCGGGCGGTAGTGCGCTCGATCATCGCCTTACCGAAACTCGTTGTTGCCATCGCCCGTGCCACGAGTCAGCTGCGCTTATGGCGGCCACGAGTCGTAGTGAGCGTCGGTGGTTTTGCCAGCGAGCCGGCGGTGCGCGCGGCGCGAGCACTCGGTATTCCTGTCGTAGTCGTGAGCTACGACCAGCACCCAGGTTTGGCAACAAGGGTGCAGGCCAAGAAGGCGGCGGCGGTCGCCACGGCATTCGCAGGTTCCAAGCTGCCAGGTGCAAAGCACACGGGCGCCCCCGTGCGAGCCGCAATTCGCGCCGTCGCGCGGCACGGCGATGACGCAACACACGAACGAACGCGAGTGGCGCGCGAGTTCGGTATTGACCCCACACGACTGATCGTCGTCGCGATGGGTGGTTCGCTCGGCTCGCGCACGGTGAACGAAGCCGTCGAAACGTTCGTCTCGCGACACGCATCGCGCGCCGATCTTGCAGTCGTGCATCTGGCGGGTGAGCGTTATCAGCAAACAGCGTTCACGCTGCCCGCCGGCGCGCGGCTGCAGTACGTGCGTATCGCGAGCCATCATCGAATGGATGACATCTGGCGTCTAGCCGACGTCGCTGTCACTCGGGCCGGGGCCAGCACCTTGGCCGAACTCGTCACCGTTGGGGCCCCGGCCGCGATTGTGCCCTGGGCGCAGGCTGCCGACGATCATCAGCGAAGCAACGCCGAGCGGCTCGCACAAGCAGGCGCCGCTCTCGTCGTCGATGAAAGAGACTTGGCAGCCGGCTTCGATCGCGCGCTCTTGCAGCTCATCGATGACTCTGCGCTGCGCGAGCGGGTTGCCGCCAAGGCGTACGCCCTCGGTGCGTTGAATCGTTCGTCTGCGCTTGGGGCACTGATCGAATCGGCAGCGCGCTGAGATGACAACGCGCGCTGCGGCAAACATCGGAGAGAGGCGAGTGATGTTGGCGACACCACGCCGTGTGCACATCGTCGGTGTCGGTGGGCCGGGTACGAGTGCAATTGCCATCATCTTGGCCGAGATGGGTCATCGAGTGTCGGGCAGCGACATGCACGAAAGCAAGGTGCTTGAGCAGCTGCGTGACCGCGGCATCACCGTGAATGTGCCTCACCGCGCCGACGTCGTTGACCGTTGCGACGTAGTGACATCATCTGCTGCAGTGCCGCAGAGCAACATTGAGCTGCGAGCGGCCAGCGAAGAAGGCATCGCGGTGTTGACGCGAGCAGAGATGCTCGGGGCGATCACGCCACATGCACGCACGGTGGCAGTGGCGGGCACACACGGCAAGACCACCACCACGACGTTGTTGACGCTGATGTTGCGCGCAGCACAACTTGACCCTGGTTGGTTGATCGGTGCTGATGTGCAACAGCTGCCGGCAAGTGCGCACTGGGGCGCAGATCTCTTCGTGCTTGAGGCTGACGAGAGCGACTCAAGTCATCTTGCGATCACCGCACAGGCAGCGATTCTCACCAACATCGACCTCGATCACCTCGACGAGCACGGGTCGCTGGCAGGCATCACCGCATCGTTCGACGCGATGTTGGCGGCCACCGATGGGCCTCTTGTCGTGTGCGTCGACGACCCGGCTGCCGCTGCGCTCGCTGCGTCACACGATGCAATCACCTATGGCACTTCACCTGCAGCGACGGTGCGTGCCACTGATGTCCGCTTGTCGAACGGTGCCGCCGATTTCGTGGTGCGCTGGGGCGGTGTCGCACAAGCTGAGGCAACATCATCGAACATCGCCGTGCACTTGCCGTTGCGCGGTTTGCACAACGTGCGCAACTTTCTTGCTGCCTTTGCGATGGCCCAAGCGCTCGGGGTGGCGCCTGCAACTGCGGCGGCTGCAATCAGCAATTTCGCTGGTGTGCACCGACGATTTCAGGTACGCGCAACCCACAACGACGCCACCTTTGTCGACGACTACGCGCATCTTCCGGCTGAGATTGCTGCGGTACTCACCGCCGCTCGCGATGAGAGCGACACCTGGCGCAGGGTGGTGGCCGTCTTCCAGCCCAATCGGTTTCATCGCATGGCGTCGATGAGCGACGACTATCGTGACGCCTTTGTTGCGGCTGACGTCGTGGTCATCACCGAAATCTATGCTTCCGGAACTGAACCCATCGCCGGAGTAACTGGTGAACTCGTGGTCGATGCCATCCGTCGTGCGCATCCGGGGGCTCGAGTCGAGTGGGTTCCGCAGCGCGACCAACTGATTGACTTCGTCGCCCGCGAGGTCGGGCCAGGCGACCTGTGCATTTCGATGGGCTGCGGCGACATCGAAAGCCTTCCCGATGAAGTGGTAGCGCGCAGAGAAGAATTGTCGCGTGGCCGCTGACGACACCGACGACTACACGCGCCGCACGCGGGCGCTTGACCGCCTCGGTATCTTGCTTGGCGCGCGCGTACGGCGCGACGTTGATCTCGCGCCGTACACCACCTACAAAGTCGGTGGACCCGCGAGCCTCTTTGTCACGGCGCGAAATATCGACGATCTGCATGCCGTAAGTAGCGCTCTGCGTGAACAACGAGTGCCGCTCTTGGTGATCGGTCGCGGCAGCAACCTGTTGGTGTCTGACGATGGCTTCGAGGGTTTGGCACTCGTGCTCGGTGAGTTTGCCGAAGAGATCGTTTTGCCACAAGCCCCTGCCGTGCCGCGTGTGGTGGCCGGAGGTGCAGTGCCCCTGCCCGTGCTCGCGCGGCAGTGTGCTGCACGCGGTCTCACCGGTTTCGAGTGGGGAGTCGGCGTGCCCGGCTCGGTCGGCGGTGCGGTGCGCATGAATGCCGGTGGCCACGGCAGTGACATCGCATCGAGCATCGAAGTGGCGAAGATCTTCCACCTCGGAAAGGGCATTGTTGCGAACGTGAAGGCGAGCGATCTCGGCCTGCGGTTTCGCGGAAGTGATCTGGGGCCTGAACATGTCGTGTTGTCGGCGACGTTTGCTCTCTCGTGGGGCGACAAGACGGCGAGTGAAGCCGAGATGGCCGAGATCGTGCGGTGGCGACGTGAGCATCAGCCAGGCGGCCAGAACGCCGGTTCGGTGTTCGTCAACCCCGAGCCTGGCGGCGGGTCGTCGGGCGCAATCATCGATCGACTGGGGCTACGCGGGTTTCGCATCGGCTCGGCTGAAGTGTCGCCGAAACACGCCAACTTCATTCAGTGCGACCCCGATGGCAGTGCCGACGATGTCGTCGCGGTAATGACGCACGTGCGTAACCGGGTGCGCGACGAACTCGACATCGACCTGCGCAGTGAAGTACGACTGGTGGGGTTTGCACCTCAGGTAGCCGAGGCCGCAGGGGCTGCACGCGACGACGGGAGAGCTAGTTCACGGGCGACGAACGGTGGCGCACCCGAGGCACGCGGCGTGACAACCGGTTTGGATCGAGTGTTTGGTCCGCTAGCGGGCGATGAAACCCTCAGTGTGGTGACGATTGCGCCACCACTGCCTGACGATGCGGTGGCCGAACTTGCCGAATTGTTTGCGCCGACCGGCGAGATTGCACGACCGACTAGCACCAAGTCTTCGAGCGCTGCGCGTGACTCGACGCCGACGAGCGAGTCGTCGGGGGTGACGCCGAGCGACTCATCTTCGAGCGCGACGCCTGGCGACACGCCCGTTGCGCCGGTGGTCGATATCTCGGCTGCCGTCTCTACGCCGAGTGCGCCGCGTGGCCCCGTGGTCATCGACGACACCGCACTCCGCCTGCCGCACGAACGCACCGAGGGTTCAGCCGCCATCGTCGTTGA
>RGSV01000066.1 GCA_010025655.1 Acidimicrobiia bacterium | reverse complement strand
GATTGCCAATTGCGTAGACCTGATTTCCTATGCGAACAACCGCAACCGTGTTGTGGCCGACCTCGAACTTTGCCGCCGCGCCATCAGCAAGGTCGGCAAATGCACAGACGCGGTGCATCGTCATAGTCGGGCACCCACTCTCTCTCGCAACGCTTCAGGCTGTGCAGCGGCAGGTAGACGGTCAATCACGTCAGCGAAAAAGCCGAACACCACAAGTCGCTCTGCGATCTCTGGGCGAATACCCCGACTCTCGAGGTAGAACCGCTGGTCGTCATCGATTGGCCCCACGGTGCTGGCGTGACTGCACTTCACGTCGTTAGTTTCGATTTCAAGATTCGGCACACTCTCGGCCCATGCCCCACTTGAAAGTGTGAGATTGCGGTTTGTCTGAAACGCTTCGGACTTGTCGGCGTTGTCGCGAATCTTGATGAGACCCGTGTAAACGCTCTTCGCGGTGTCTTTGACTGCACCTTTGAAGAGCAGGTCACTGCGCGTTCGCGGTGCGGCGTGGTCTTGCAAAGTGCGAAAGTCGTGCATCTGCGTGCCGTCGGCGAAATACAACGCCACTTGCTTTGCGTTCGCACCCACCCCGATGAGTCGTACACCCGCGCGCACTCGGGCGTAGTCGCCGCCGAGGGCGACCGTGTTGGTCGAGATACTTGAGTCACGCTCACCACTCGCCCGCTGGTAACCGATCGACCAGGTAGCACGACCCAATTCGTTGATGTGCACGTAGGTGACGCGCGCCGACTGTGCAGCGCGAATGCGCACAACTGGCACGATCAGCGAGCGAGCATCAGCCCCGCTCGTGAAGCGTTCGACCACCGTAACTTCGCTGTTTTCGGCGGCATCAATCTCCAACAGTGAGGCGCACACGACACCCGCCTCATCGAGCCGATGCTCGACCACGATCGGTGTGGTGACAACCTCGCCGCGCTTGGTGGCAATGTGCGACACCTGGGCGCTCGCGGCATTGAGTGTCTCGAACATGTCGGCCGCTTCACTCGACACGGCATCGTGCGGGATGAGCGACTCGTCGGTGGTCTTTGCGCCAGAGACCGTCGTCTGCAACATCCCCGGGCGATACGACGTGAGGTCGAGTTCGCCAATACGGCTGTACCTCCACAGTTCCTGCTCAGCGGTGGGTAGCACGAGTTCAGCAAGCGTTGACATTGGTACTACTTTTTGCGCTTCTTCTTGCGCTTGAACTTCTTCGGCTTGCCTCGTTCGAGTTCACTCACTACTTCTGGCGCGATGGCGTTGATGATCGACTCGGCTTCGCTCAGAATCGCCGCGGCACTGCCGTCATCGAGGCTGGCAGGAGCAGCTGGTGCAGCGCCAGTCACCAGCGTGCCGTGCGTCCAGCCGACGTCCATCGAACGGCGCTCAAACTTCGGGCAATCAGCCGGGCAGCGCCACGGTGCATCGGGTGCGAGGCCCAGTTTGCAGCTGCGCACGGTGTCACCCGTGTTGTACGTGCGGCTTTCGAAGTGTTTGCAGTCGGCACGCATTGACATGGCGTTTCTGACCGTAGTTCGTGCTGGGTGGCGCGCACTGCCCACCACGGGCGCGCACTTGCCACCGCTGGCGCGCTCAGCCCACCGAACCTTCCATCTGTAGTTCGATGAGACGGCTCCATTCGACGGCATATTCCATCGGCAAAGTGCGGGTGACGGGCTCGATGAACCCGTTCACGACCATGCCCATCGCCTGCTCGGGCGTGAGACCGCGACTCGTCAAGTAGAACAACTGCTCGTCGGCGATTTTCGACACCGTGGCCTCGTGACCAACCTGTGCGTCGCGCTCACCGACTTCCATATATGGCAGCGTGCGGCTCTCTGATTTCTCATCGAGAATCAGGGCGTCGCACTGCACATGGCTCTTGCAGCCAGTCGCGCCTTCCTCGACGCGCACAAGCCCGCGGTAGGTCGTGATGCCGCCGTCTTTGCTGATCGACTTCGACACGATCTTCGACGATGTCTCTGGCGCTGCGTGCACCATCTTGGCGCCGGCGTCTTGGTGCTGACCGGGGCCCGCGTAGGCAACCGACAGCACTTCGCCCGTTGCCTTCGGGCCGACGAGATACACGCTCGGGTACTTCATGGTGAGCTTCGAGCCGATGTTGCCGTCGATCCATTCCATGTGGCCTTCGGCTTCAACGCGGGCACGCTTGGTGACGAGGTTGTAGACGTTCGGCGACCAGTTCTGGATGGTGGTGTAGGTGACGTGCGCGCTGGGCTTCACGACAATCTCGACAACGGCCGAGTGCAGCGAGTCGTTGGTGTACACCGGCGCCGAACAACCCTCGATGTAGTGCACCTTGCTGCCTTCATCGGCGATGATCAGCGTGCGCTCAAATTGACCAGCATTCTCTGAATTGATGCGGAAGTAAGCCTGCAGCGGCATCTCGCACTCGACACCCGGCGGCACGTAGATGAACGAACCGCCCGACCACACGCTGGTGTTGAGTGCGGCGAACTTGTTGTCTCCCGGCGGAATCACCGTGCCGAAGTACTGCTTGACGAGGTCGGGATACTCGCGTAGCGCGGTGTCCATGTCGCAGAAGAGAATGCCCTGCTTCTCAAGATCTTCGCGATTGCGATGGAAGACCACTTCGCTCTCATACTGCGCGGTGACTCCGGCGAGATACTTTCGCTCGGCTTCGGGAATGCCGAGCTTTTCGTACGTGGCCTTCATTTGCTCGGGCAGGTCATCCCACTCGTCCACCTGCTCGGTGGCTGGCTTTAGGTAGTAGTAGATGTCTTGGAAGTCGAGGTCGGGCATGTTGACCGCGAACCACTCGGCCATCGGCTTCTTGTCGAAGGTCTTCAGTGAGCGAAGGCGCAACTTGCGCATCCACTCGGGCTCGCCCTTCCACCAGGAGATCTGCTCGACCACGCGGTCGTTGAGGCCTTTTTCGGGGGTGAAGGCGTATTCGACGTCGTCGCTCCAGCCAAGGGAGTACTTGGAGAGGTCGAGGTCAAACGTGGTCATGGTGGGGGAATTTCTCCTACGCAGATAGTAACAATTCAGACCGCCAGAACCTCCCGTCGAGGGGTGTGGCGCGTGACGCAGAGACCGCCAGGTGGATGCGGGCGCCTGCTGCAGGCGTAGCGAACTCGGTCGCGGCCGACGAGTGTGGCGCCCGCTGCAGGCGTAGCGTCGGTGCGTCGTATGGAGCGCTTCGGTCTGGTCGGTTTGCCGAATGCGGGCAAGTCGTCGCTGTACAACGCGCTCACAGGTTCGAACGCGCTCGCAGCCCCGTATCCGTTCGCGACGAAAGACCCCAACATCGGCGTCGCCAAGGTGCTCGACCCGCGTCTCGATGCTCTCGCCAAAATGTCGGAGAGCAAAAAAGTAGTCAACGCCACCATCGAAGTAGTCGACATCGGCGGTCTCGTCGAGGGTGCGAGCAAGGGCGAAGGTCTCGGCAACAAGTTTCTCGCCAATATTCGTGAGGTCGATGCGATCGTGTTCGTGTTGCGCGCATTTGTCGACGACGATATTCCTGGGCCGAGCGACCCACTCGAACATCTGCGAGTGGTCGAACTCGAACTCGCACTCGCCGACTTGGAGAGCGTCGAAACCAAACTCGGCAAAATGCAAAAAGCAGCACGCATGGACAAGTCGATCGCCGACGAAGTTGCCGCGCTTGAGCGAGCGCAGAAATTGCTTGCCGAGGGTCGCCCGCTGTATCGCGCCGGGGTTTCCGACGCCGATCGGGAATTGCTGGCGCCCCACTTCTTGCTCACCACGCGTCGCGTGCTGGCAGTGGTGAACGTGGCCGAAGATGCTCTCGACACGATTCCGGCGCAGGTTGCCCGTGTCGCCGCCGAACTCGCACCGCCAGGTTCGGCGAGCGAACACGAAGTTGAGGTGCTCGGCATGAGCGTGCAGATTGAGGCAGAGGCAGCACAGCTGACGGGTCAAGACCGCATTGACATGCTCGAGGCACTTGGTCTCGGCGAAGGTGCACTACCCCGCCTTGTGCGTTCGGCGTATCACCTGCTCGGCTTGCGCACGTTCTTCACCACGGGCGACAAAGAGTCACGTGCATGGACATTTCATGCCGGAGCCAAGGCACCTGAGTGCGCAGGCAAGATCCATACCGACTTGCAGCGGGGGTTCATTCGCGCCGATGTAGTGCACTGCGACGAGCTGCTGGCCGTCGGGTCATGGGCGAAAGCACGCGATGTTGGCAAGCTGCGGGTGGAGGGCAAGGACTATGTCGTGGCCGACGGCGACGTGATGGAGATTCGCTTCAACGTATGACCTCGGGCGACGCGTGGCTGGTGGCTGGCGGTCGCGTGTTGGCGAGTGCGACGGTGGCGGAGTCGCGTGGGGCTCGGCGGCGCGGGATGATTGGTGAGCGAGATCCACAGTTTGCCTTGGTGTTACCGAGATGCAGCTGGGTGCACTCGGTCGGTATGCGTTGTGCTCTCGATGTCGCTTACCTCGACCATGCATCTCGGGTGGTCAAGGTGCAACGCTTGGCGCCGATGCGACTGCCGATGCCGGTGCGTGAAGCACGCACGGTGGTGGAAGCCAAGGCTGGGTCGTTCGAACGCTGGGGCTTGAAGGTGGGCGATGTGGTGGAAGTGCGGCGCACGTGATGAGGCGCGGGGCTTGGCGGCGAACATGACGGGGCGACTCGTGCTCGTTGCCACGCCGATTGGCAATCTGGGCGACATCACAGCACGCGCGATTGAGACGCTGCAACAGAGCGACGTGATCTGCTGCGAAGACACCCGCCATTCGCAGAAGTTGTTCCAACGCTTCGGCATCGGCATCAAACGACTGATTGTTGTCAATGACCACACCGAGCACGATGTTCGTGAAGAAATCGTCGCACTCATCGCCGCGGGCAAGACGGTGGCGCTGATCACTGACGCTGGAAGTCCCGGCATCAGTGACCCCGGCGAACGTCTCGTACGAGCCGCCATTGATGCCGGTTTGGCGGTAAGCGCAGCCCCTGGGCCAAGTGCTGCAGTGATGGCGATCTCATTGAGCGGTCTTGCATCTTCACGATGGGTGTTCGAAGGTTTCTTGCCGCGATCTGGCGCCGAACGCAGCGAGCGACTCGAGGCGGTGGCCGCCGAACTGCGCACGGTCGTGCTGTATGAGGCACCACACCGACTTCACCGCACGCTCACTGACCTTGAGTCGATGTGCGGTGCATATCGTCGCGTGGTGATTGCGGCTGAACTCACCAAGATTCACGAGCATCTCTGGCGTGGCACCTTGCACGATGCCGTGCGTCAATTCGCTGGCGACGATGCACGCGGAGAGTTCGTGATCGTGGTCGATGGTGCGGCACCCGCTGCCCCGCCGACCGACGACGAAATCATCACTGCACTGCGTGCCGAAATCGCAGCCGGAGCATCGCGTAAAGATGCGGCGTCACGGGTGTCGGCACGACTTGGGGTAGCCAAGCGACACGTCTACGAGTTGACGCTGTCGCTTGGCTAGCGGCCCGAACTAGCGCGGCACGAGCGACGAATCAGCGCGGCAGCAGCGCTAGTTGGCGCGACTGGGCGACGAGCGCGCCAGTCGAATCCCACAACAAACCGTCTTCTTCGAACATGCCACCGTGCAGGTGATGTGTCGCGAACTCGGCGACGATCGGGCCCGGCGCAGGAACGCCACGCAGATAAAACGACAAGTGCACGGTGGGCACCCAACCGGGTGCGCCCGACAGATTGAACATCGCCGGAGGCAGGGCGTCGCACATCAGCGTGAGTGCGAGTGCATCAACTGGTCGAGTATCACGAAACGCGCACCAGCCGCGCACGAGTGCTCGACCACTCGGTGTGCCCAGCGCGAAGCCCACGTCGTCGGGGTGCAGGCGCACGTCGAGTTTGCTCATCAGCCCGGGCATGCCGGACGAGCTCGTATCTCGCGACGCCAAGTCGGCAATGGGTGGAATCTGCGGTGATGAACGGGTCTCGTGAGCAAGCCCGCCGACGGAGAACCCGTCGGCAAGCGTGCCCGAAGCCATCACGATGATGCGCTCACCGTGACGCATGGTGGCAAGTGCGGTGGTGAACGCCTTCCCCACTTTGATGATTGAGGTTTCAATCACGACGTCGGCATCGTTGATCGGCGCGAGATAATGGCACGACAACGCCACGGGCAGCGGTCGACCAGTGGCGTGGCGCATCGCTGCGGCGACGAGCGCAAGCAGGTATCCGCCGTTGGCGTTGCCGCCGATATCCCAGCCGTCGTGCACGCGCGCAGAAAGTGTGCCGTCTCCGCGCGGCCAAACCTGCGTCGCGTCGTCGAACTGAAAAGTCATCGCCTTGAGCGTAGGTTGGAGT
>RGSV01000065.1 GCA_010025655.1 Acidimicrobiia bacterium | reverse complement strand
CCCAGTCGCCGTCGGCGAGCACGTCGAGCGCACCTTGGCCCATGCGCGTCATGATGCGCATGCTGACTGCGACATAGGCCGAGTCGGTGAGCTGCACGCCGATGTGTGCAATATTCGAGCCGAGCGGGCCCATGCTGAAGGGCACGACATACATCGTGCGACCACGCATTGCGCCGGTGTAGAGCGCGGTGAGTTCTTTGCGCATCTCTGCGGGCGAGCGCCAATTGTTGTTCGGGCCGGCATCAATTTGTTTCTCTGAGCAGATGAACGTGCGGTCTTCGACTCGCGCAACATCACCTGGGTCGCTGTGTGCCCAGTACGAGTTGGGGCGTTTCGCGTCGTCGAGTTTGGTGAAGGTGCCAGAGGCGACGAGTTCTCCGCAGAGTCGGTCGTATTCCTCCTGCGATCCGTCGCACCAGTGCACCGCGGAGGGTTGCAGAATCTTCATCCACTCGTCGACCCACTTGTGGAGTCGGTCGTTGGAAGAGCGGGCCATCGTCACCATGGTGTTGTTACCTTGCTCGGGTCAGTGACCCGGTGTGCCCATGTCTCTTTCGGATCCGATACGCAGTTGCGAAGCGCGACCTGCAGCATCGAGGGTGAAGTTGACTCGCTGGCCTTGGCGCAACATGCGGAAGATTGAACCCTCGAGCGCACTTGGCGCGAGTTCGTATTCGCTGAGGTCGGTGTCTCGCACCACCACACCGTCTCCGGTTGCAGGATTGAACGCCTTCACGACGCCTTGCATACGTGCTCAAAGTATCACAGGTAGCCTTTTTTCGTGCCCGTGCTCGAGCAATTGGGACCAGATGCCTTGCGTCACACCTTGGTGACCTACCGCAACACGATGAAGCGGCACCAGGCTGATATCAACAAGTTGAACGTCTACCCAGTGCCTGACGGCGACACGGGCACCAACATGGCGCGCACCCTCGATGCGGTGGTGGCCGAGCTTGAAAAGCGGCCAGGCGAGCTGGAAGAAACCTGCAATGCCATTAGTCACGGCTCACTCATGGGTGCACGTGGCAACAGCGGCGTGATTTTGAGTCAGATTCTGCGTGGCCTCGCCGCAACCTTGAAGTCGGCGCGCGATGTCGGTGCGCCAAAGGTGGCAGAGGCGTTGAAGGCTGCGTCTGCGGCTGCCTACGAGTCGGTACTGAAGCCGATTGAAGGAACCATCCTCACCGTTGTGCGCGAATCGGCCGATGCAGCGGTGCGTGCTGCGGGTGACGGTGCCACGCTCGCGGCGATGTTGCGTGTCGCGCGTGCGGCTGGTCGTGAATCGCTCGCCAAGACTCCTGAACTCTTGCCGGTGTTGAAAGATGCCGGAGTCGTCGACGCTGGTGGTGCGGGCTTCTTGCTCTTCCTTGATTCTGCATTGCACGTGGTAGACGGCGAGCCGCTGCCCGAGCCCGAGAACATCGCTGGGCCGAACACCGAACAGCTCATCGCAGTGATGAAGCGTGGTGAAGGTGATGAAGTAGTTGATGTCAGCGAACTTCGTTACGAAGTGATGTTCCTGCTCGAACTCGACGACACCAAGTCGAAGGCGTTCATGCAAAAGTGGGGTGAGGTCGGCGATTCAATCGTCGTGGTCGGTGGCGAGGGCTTGTACAACTGCCACATCCACACCAACGACATCGGCGCGGCGATTGAGGCGCCAATCGGCCTCGGTGGTCGACCGCATCAGATTCGTGTCACCGACCTATTTGAAGAAGTTGCTGAAGAGCACGAGAAGCGCGAAGCCCAGATCGGCGCACCGAGTGGTGCCGATGCCGCGGCTCACGGAGGCAAGCCGAGTTTCAAGACGCACGCCGCGTTGCCTGAGGTGACGTGTGCTGTGGTCGCGGTGGCGAGCGGTGGCGGCATCGCCGAGTTGTTCGGCAACCTCGGTGTTCACGGGGTGGTAACAGGTGGCCAGACGCTCAACCCGTCTACGCAAGAGTTGCTCGACGCCGTAGAGCACATGAACGCACAGCAGGTGGTGATCTTGCCGAACAACAAGAACATCATCCCCGTGGCCAAGCAGGTCGACGGTCTCACGAAGAAGGATGTGCGGGTGGTGCCCACCTGCTCGATGCCCGAAGCGCTAGCTGCGTTGGTGGCCTACGACCCCGAGGCTTCGGCCGAACACAACGGTGGTGCGATGGCCAAGGCCGCTGCAGCCGTGGTGACAGGTGAGGTGACCACCGCGGTGCGCGACACCAAGACCGACGCCGGTGCGGTGAAGGCTGGGGACTCGATTGGTCTGGTGCGTGGCGACGGTGTCGTTGCAATTGCACCCGATGTGTTCGAGTGCTCAACCGCCTTGTTGAAGCACATCGTGTCGGCTGACCGCGAGTTGCTCACCGTCATCACCGGAGTTGACGCCAAGCCTGCCACGACCGAGAAGATCGTCGAGTGGGTAGGTGCGCATTTTCCGTCGATTGCCTGCGAGGTGCACCGCGGCGGCCAGCCGTTGTACCCGTATCTCTTCGGCGTGGAGTAACTTCGGCGCGGCATGGCCGAACCCAAACCTGCGTCGCGCGGCGCCGAACCGCCCGCTGCCGAACCGCCGCTCACGTACCGCGACTTGGCGGCAATTGACATCGCCAAGATCAAGGGTGTCGGTGAAAAGCGTCGTGAAGCGCTCAGAGAAGCGGGCATCGCAAGTGTGCTCGACTTGCTTACTACGTATCCACGGCGTTACGTCGACCGCACCAACGAAGCCCATGTCGAGAATCTGGTTGAAGGGGTCGAAGCCGTGGTGTTGGTGAAGGTGCGCAACGTGCGGCGTGTGCCGCTGCGCAATCGGCGCAGCATGGTGACCGCGATGGTCGGCGACGCGACCGGCAGCTTCGGGTTGACGTTCTTCAACCAGCCGTGGCGCGAGCGGCAGTTGAAAACCGACCAAGAGATTGCGGTCTTCGGCAAGCCCGAGCGATTCCGTGGAAAACTGCAGATGACCAACCCGCTCGTCGACATCGTCGGTAATCGCACTGGTCGTATCGTGCCGATTTATCCGCAGAGTGAGAAGTCGAACGTGACGACGTGGGAGCTCACGGGTTGGGTCGAGAACGCCCTCGAACGCGCGGCACCACGCACAATCTCTGACCCGTTGCCTGCTGCGCAGCGCGAGCGACTTGGGTTCGTGTCGCGCAACGCTGCGTTGAGCACAATTCACTTTCCTGACAGCATCGTCGACAAAGAACGGGCCCGCGAACGTCTGTCGTTTGACGAACTACTGCGAGTGCAGCTCGTGCTCGTCGGTCGCAAGAAGGCGTTTGAACGCGACAACACGGGCTTGAAACACGACATGAGCGGCGCGATGCAAAAGGCGTTCTTGCAAGCGTTACCGTTTCCGCTCACTGGCGCGCAACGTCGCGTGATCAAAGAGGTAAATGCCGACCTCGCCACACCGGTGCCGATGCATCGTCTCTTGCAAGGCGACGTTGGCAGCGGCAAGACCGTGGTGGCGGTGGCGGCGATGCTGGTGGCGGTGCAGGGTGGTCACCAAGGTGCGCTCATGGCCCCGACCGAAGTGCTCGCCGAGCAACACTTTGCCGGCATTCGATCGTTGCTCGACGAACTGCGCGTGCCCGACGACGGCAATCTCTTTGGCGAACGACAACTGCGCGTCGAGCTGCTCACGGGCCGCGTGACGGGCGAACGACGCCGCGAAGTGCTCGCCGACCTCGCCTCGGGCGGTGTCGACATCGTCATCGGCACCCACGCACTGATTCAAGAAGGTGTCGAATTTTCGTCGCTCGGCGTGGTGGTGATCGACGAACAGCATCGCTTCGGCGTCGAGCAGCGGGCTGCGTTACGTGGCAAAGGTGCGGGAGAGAAACACACCACGCCCGATGTCTTGGTGATGACGGCGACGCCGATACCACGAACCGCAGCGCTCACTCACTATGGCGACCTTGAGGTCAGCGTGCTCGACGAACTGCCGCCGGGTCGCACGCCGATTAAGACAATTGCCGTCGATGACGACGAAGCACGGCGTGACATGTGGGTCGCGGTGCGCGAGGCGCTCGACGCGGGGCAGCAGGCCTATGTGGTGTGCCCGATGATTGCCGAGAGCGACAAATTGGAGGTCGCCGCTGCCGAGGAAATTCATGAGCAACTGCGCTCGGGCGAGTTGCGCGACTACAAGGTTGGTCTCTTGCACGGCCGTATGTCGTCGACAGAGAAAGACGAGGTGATGAGCAAGTTTCGTTCGCGCACCTACGACGTGCTGGTGTCGACCACGGTGATCGAAGTCGGTGTCGATGTTCCCAACGCCACGTGCATGGTGGTGCTCGACGCTGACCGTTTCGGCATCGCGCAGTTGCACCAGTTGCGCGGTCGTGTGGGCCGCGGCAAGATTGCGTCGCGCTGCTGGCTCGAGCGCAAAGACAAAACCGTGGGCGAAGAGCGCATCAACGCGCTGGTCGAGTCAACCGACGGTTTTTACCTCGCCGAGGTCGATCTCGAGTTACGCGGCGAAGGCACGTTGATGAGCACTGCGCAGAAGGGCGCAGGCGACCTGAAGATTGCGTCGTTCGTGCGCGACAAGCGGCTCATCGTGCAGGCACGTGAGGCGGCATTCGCGATTCTTGACACTGACCCGACGCTTGCCAAACACCCCGAGCTTGCCGACGAACTCTCGCTGTTCTTGGCGCCAGAAGAGAAGGAATTCCTCTTCAAAGACTGAACCTCGTGTCGCCGCGACAGCTCAGTGCGGCATTTGCGGGGCTTGATTCGTCAACCTTGCTCGCGTGCGGCAAGCTCCATATCCCACCTGTCGCGACAATCTCGACAGCGATAGGCAACCACGTCACCAACCAGCCAGCGACCATCCTCTGGCGGCGGGGTCAACAGGTGTGCGGGCCCACCACAGTCGACGCACACGATCTCGCTCGGTGGCGTCTCTGCGAGGTCGTCTGTCGAGTCACCGCCCGAATGCCCGTCGCCACCGCTGATCACCACACCACTATTACCGTGAAACTGTGCGAGTGGTGGCAGGGGAGTTGCGCGGGCGGCGCATCGAATCACCCGAGGGCAACGCCACCAGGCCCACCACCGACATGGCGCGCGAGGCAATCTTCAACAGCCTCGGCAGCCATTACGACCTCACGGGCGCGCGAGTCGTGGATTGCTTTGCGGGCACCGGTGCGCTCGGCATCGAGGCAATCTCGCGCGGGGCCGCGCACGCCACCTTTATTGAGCGCGACAAGCACGCGCTCGAGGTGTTGAAGCACAACATCGACACACTCGGCATCGCCGATCGCAGCACCATCATGCGCGGTGATGCGCTCGTTCAGGTGGCGCAGTGCAAAGAAGCCGACCTTGTCTTGGCCGACCCACCGTATGACTTCGCAAGGTGGGCCGAGTTTCTCGCGGTAGTGCCGTGCCATCTGGTGGTTGCCGAAGCTGGTGCGCCCGTACCGGCACCCGCGGGGTGGGAAGTGCTGCGCGAAAAGCGCTATGGCCGCACCCACGTGACCTTCTTGCGACGGCTCGGCTAGGCAGCCCCGCGACGCGACGAGGCAGCCGTGCGGCTCAGTTGGGCCGCCCACGACGGGTACCGTAGAAGCCAATGGCAGCGCAACAAACGGTGCTGTATCCGGGCAGTTTCGACCCGTTCCACCTCGGTCATCTGGATGTCGCCGCTCAGGCCGCCAGCATTTTTGGCCGCGTGGTCATTGCCGTCATGCATAACCCTGAGAAGCCAACGGGCATGTTCAGCATCGATGAGCGGGTCAAGCTCGTCAAAGAATCCACCGCCCATCTCGCCGGCGTCTCGGTCGAGGCGCACGCAGGTCTCGCAGTTGACGCTGCCAAGAAAGTTGGCGCCACCTGCATCGTGAAGAGCTTGCGCAGTGCAACCGACTTCGACGTCGAGTCGCAGATGGCGCACACGAACTACACCGTCTCTGGTGTGCGCACGATGGTGCTCTTTGCGCTGCCAGAGCACGCCTATATAAGTAGTCGCTTCGTGCGCGAGATCGCGCACTACGGTGGAGATGCTTCGGCGATGGTTACCGACCCGGTTGCCAAGGCACTGGCGGGCCGTGCTCGCCGCTGAAATGCAGGAGTTCTCACGATGACTGACAACGACGATCTACCCACCGAGGAACTGCCCGATGTGCAGATGGGTGATGCCGAGGAGATTCTTCTCGACGTCATCGACCTCATCTCAAAGGCGCCCAATGTGCCACTCTCGAGCACTCCGCGTATCGACCGTCAAGAGGTGATTGCGCTCCTCGAGGATGCCATCGCCTGCCTGCCGCAAGAAGTGCGCGAGGCCCGCTTCATGCTGAAAGAAAAGGAAAATTTCCTCAACCGCTCGCAGCGAGAAGCCTGTCTCTTATACA
>RGSV01000064.1 GCA_010025655.1 Acidimicrobiia bacterium | reverse complement strand
TAATAAGAGACAGGATTCGCACGAGGGGCAGACCAGTGAGCGCCGCATACCGCGCACGCACGCGACCCTCTGCGCCAGTGCCGGGCGAGATCATGTTCAAATCTTGGTGATACCAAATGCCGAGTGCAGGGCGTATCTCGCGCACGAATTTCACCATCGCTTGGGTCTCTGGTTCTGATGCTCGTGATGGCCCGGCATATTGCCAGTAGCCAGGATCGCCCATCTTCGCCCAGCCGAGTGGAAAATTGCGATTGAGATCGACGCGATTGGCGTTGCCGCGCTGCTGCAGCGCTGTGCCGTCGGGGTTCATCGATGGCACGATCCACATGTCGATGCCGTCGGGCGCATTCAACGTGCGCAGTGCTGATGTGATGAGCAGCCCCGCATCTTCGTCTCCGTGAATGACACCCACCACCATCACCACCACCCCACCAGGTGTGCCATAGCGATAGGCAACGAGCGGGCGACCCTGCACCGAGGTGCCAAAGACTCGTTCTTCGAGCAGCGGTGGTTCATCAACGGCACGCGCCGGCATCACGCCCGCGCCGATAGAGCTGATTACACACGCGACAGCCGCTACGACAAGCGCGAATACGCGCCTGGTCATGCGAGTCGTGCGGTGAGTGCAGCCACCGTGCGGCGCAGTTCGTCGCGTTGCGCCGTGGCAGCGGCGGGCCCGGCTGCCCCGCGGCTGGCGCGACGCCGCACGGCCACCCCAGGCGCGAACAACGCGGCGGCATCGGGACCGAGCGCGGCGTCGGCACGCACGAGATCGACGAGTGGTGTGTCACTGGCAAGCGATCGCGAGACCAACTCGCCCACCTTGGCGTGGGCCTGACGAAACGGCATGCCACGAGCGACGAGCCATTCGGCTATGTCGGTGGCAACCGCCGCAGGTGCATCAGCTGCGGTGCGCATCGCATCGGCATTGAACGAAGCGGCAGCGATCATCTCGGCCAGTGCCTCGAGCCCGCGATTCACTTGATCGAGGGAATCAAACAACGGCTCTTTGTCTTCTTGCAGGTCTCGGTTGTAGGCCAGCGGAAGCCCTTTCAGTGTGGTGAGCAAACCCGTGAGATTGCCAACCAAACGGCCCGCCTTGCCGCGGGCAAGTTCGGCGATGTCGGCGTTCTTTTTCTGCGGCAACATCGACGAGCCCGTGGCGTGACGGTCGCTCAAAGTCGCGAACCCGAACTCTTCGGTGGTCCACAGCACCCACTCTTCGCCGAGGCGCGAGAGGTGCAGGCCAACCATCGCCAACGTGAAGAGCGCCTCAGCCACGAAGTCGCGGTCGCTCACTGCGTCGAGCGAGTTGGCAAAGACGCGCGCAAACCCCAGCCGACGTTGGGTGTCAGTCGGGTCAATGGGCAATGAGGTTCCCGCCAGCGCACCTGCGCCAAGTGGCGACACGTCAAGTCGAGCGACGGCATCAAGTATTCGTTCAACGTCGCGGGCGAACGCCCATGCGTGCGCACGCAGGTGATGCGACAAGAGAACCGGCTGTGCGCGCTGCAGATGGGTGTAACCCGGCAGGTAGGCGTCACCCGCATCGTCGGCGCGGCGATCGAGCACGTCGATGAGAGCCAGCGTGCGACGTGCGGTGGCGCTGAGTTCGCGCTTGGCAAACAGCCGCAGCGCCGTGGCGACTTGGTCGTTGCGGCTGCGCGCCGTGTGCAACTTGGCCCCCGCTGCCCCCGCGATCTCGGTGACCCGCCGTTCGATTGCGGTGTGAATGTCTTCGTCGCTGGCGACGAACGCGAAGGTTCCGCCATCAAACTCGCCCTGCACCTGATGCAGTGCAGCGACAATGGCATCAACGTCGACGCGTGGCAAGACCCCAGTGGCACCGAGCATCTCAGCGTGTGCTATCGAACCGGCGATGTCGTCGCGCCATAGGCGCATGTCAAAACCGATGCTCGCGGTGAACGCCATCAACGAGTCAGCAGGCGCCTCACTGAAGCGACCGTGCCACAGGTGTTTTGCGGCGTCGCTCTTCGCGCTGTCGGGTGTGGCGGGCATGCGGCTACTTCCCCAGCCCGGCAAGTGATCGCAGATCTGCTGCCAAACGCTTGGCCCCATAGCCCGACTCAGAAATGCAGAACAGCGTGTCGTCACCCGCGACGGTGCCGAGCAACCCCTTCAACCGCGAGCGATCGAGCGCCGATGCCACCACGTGGGCGCAACCCGGTGGCGTGCGCACCACGACCATCGGGTCGCTGTACTCAACTTCAGCCACCCACTCAGACATCACACGGCGCAACTGCTCGCGCGGCGCAATACGGTCGGGCTCGAAATCAGGGATCGCATAGGCGCTCTTGCCCTTACCGACGCGCACACGCACTGCCCCCAAGTCTTCGAGGTCACGCGACACGGTGGCTTGCGTCGCCTCGATACCTTCTTTCTTCAGCAACTTCGTGAGTGCGGCCTGGCTCGTCACTTCGCGCTGAGAAATCAACCGCACGATTACCTGCTGTCGTTCAACTTTGCTCGTCATCTGAATGCCCTTTCTTTCATTGCGTGTCACCCTTGGTGATGTCATTGACTTCACAGAGGAACGCCAGCAGCCCGCGTGCGGCGTGCATGCGATTGTGGGCTTGGCGAACGACTCGGCTGGCCGGGCCGTCAATCACCTCAGCCGCCACCTCCACCCCGCGGTGCGCGGGCAGGCAGTGCATAAAGATTGCCTCGGGGTCGGCGGCCGCCATCATCGACTCGTCAACCTGAAAACCCGCGAAGTCACGCATGCGACGTTCGGTTTCTGCCTCCTGCCCCATGCTCACGAATACGTCGGTATGCACTGCGTGTGCATCGCGAACGGCATCGTGTGGAGTCGTGGTTTGTTCGACCGTTGCCGCACCGAGCGAGCGAATACGCGAAAGTTCATCGTCTGACGCGCCATAGCCCAACGGGCAACCGAGGCGAACGTGAGCGCCCTCGAGAGCACAAGCTTCGGAAAGTGAGCGCGCCACATTGTTGTAGTCACCCACCCAGGCGACCGTGCGACCCTTCAATGAGCCGAACTCTTCGCGCATGGTGAGCACGTCGGCGAGGCTCTGCAGCGGGTGCGAATAATCACTCAACATGTTGACGACGGGTACAGAATCTGTTGCTGCCATGCGTTCGAGCACAGCGTGATCGAGCACTCGCGCCGCCAAGATTGCGTGGTAGCCGGCGAGAATCTGCGTGATGTCTTCGACCGACTCGCGCACGTCGAAACCCACTTCTTCGCCGCGCGTGAATACTGGATGCCCGCCAAGTTGCACGACTGCCATCTCCATCGATTGGCGAGTGCGGTTCGATGGCTTTTCGAAGATCATCGCCACGCCATAGTCGGCGAGCGGCCAACCGAGTGCCTCGGGTCGCTGCTTGGCGAGTGCGAGCACCGTGCCGATCTCAATGCGCGTGAGGTCGCTGGTGTTGAGAAAGTGCCTCATGCCAACACCTCTCGCAAGAGACTGAGCGCTTCGTCGATCTCATCGACCGTCACGGTGATTGGTGGTGCGAGGCGCAACGCAGTGGCCGTCACAGCGTTGGTCACCAGCCCGCGAGCGAGCAGTTCCACCTGAACCGCTTTTGCGTCGGCGGCAGCTCCGAACTCGACACCCAGCAGAAGCCCGCGACCGCGCACGTCGTGCACCTTGGGCATGGTGCGCAGTTGCGTGGTGAGATACTCCCCCTTTTCACGCGCCAGTCGAGGTGCGTCGATCTCACGCATCACCTCGATGACCGCACACACCGCAGCGGTGGCAAGAGCCGTGCCGCTATAGGTGCTGCCGTGGTCGCCGGGCTTGAACACTGACGCGATGTCGCGCCGCGCCCACAATGCACCAACTGGCATTCCGTTGCCCATTGCTTTGGCCAACATCACCACATCTGGCTGCACACCGGCGTGTTGAAACGCAAACCAATCACCCGTGCGCGCAAAGCCCGTCTGCACTTCGTCGACCATCAACAGTGCCCCGCGCTCGGTGCACAGTGCTCGCACGCCCTGCAACCACTCGTTGCTGGCGGGAATCACACCGCCCTCGCCTTGCACGCATTCCACCAACACTGCGGCAACTGAACCGTCGACGGCAGCCGACAAGGCCGAAAGATCACCGAAAGGCACGTGCACGAAGCCCTCGGGCATCGGCTGAAACGGCTCGTGCTTGGCGGGCTGACCCGTGGCGGCGAGTGCCGCGAGCGTGCGACCGTGAAAGCTGCCGAGCATGCTGACCACCTTGTGGCGACCGCGGCCGCCGAACTTGCGGGCCAGTTTGATGCCCGCCTCGTTTGCTTCGGCACCAGAGTTGCAAAAAAAGACCTGACCGCCACCGCCGAGCAGTTCGTCGACCAGCACGGCTGCGCGCGTGGCGACGGGATTGGCAAAGAAGTTGCTCACGTGCAGCAACGTGTGTGCCTGCTCGGCAATCGCATCAGCTACCACGGGGTGCGAATGACCAAGTGACGTCACCGAGATGCCTGAGAGAAAGTCGAGATAGCGCTTGCCCGATGCATCCCACAGTTGCGTGCCTTCGCCGCGCACGAACATGACCTGCGGGGCACCGAACACCGGCATAAACGGACAATGTGCACCAGCCATGGCAGCGACCGCGGGCGACGCGCTGAATGCGTGGCTTGTGGTCACGATGCCACCTCGTCAGCGATGACCATAGTTCCCACACCTGTGTCGGTAAGCAACTCGAGCAGAGTCACGTGCGCCAGGCGACCATCAAGAATGTGCGCAGCTGCCACACCGCCGGCGACCGCGTGCATGCAACTTTCGAGTTTGGGAATCATGCCGCCACTGATCACACCGTCGCTCGTGAGTTGCGCGACCGTCGCCGGAGTGAGTGTTGCGATGAGCGACTCTGGGTCGGCAGGGTTTTGCAGCACCCCAGCAATATCGGTGAGAAAGAGAATCTTCTCGGCCTTCAATGCCACCGCCAGCGCGCTCGCTGCTGTGTCGGCGTTGATGTTGTAGCTCTGGCCCGCCGCGTCGGTGCCAAGCGTGGCAACGACTGGCACCACGCCATCGTCGAGCAGACCCTGCACGGCCATCGGATTCACCGAGACGATGTCGCCTACGAAGCCGAGCGCGGGGTCGCGCTGCACGCACTGAAAAAGACCTACATCGTTGCCCGACACACCGGCTGCATTCGCGCCCGACTGGTTGATGAGCGACACGAACATCGGGTTTACCGACCCCAGTAGCACCATGCTGACGATTTCGATTGTCTCAGCATCGGTGACGCGCAAACCGTTGTGAAACCTGGCTTCCTTTCCGAGGCGGTCCATCATCGCGGTGATCTGCGGGCCACCGCCATGCACCACGACCGGCTTCATGCCCACGGCGTGCAGCAGGGCGACGTCGCGAGCAAACACCTCCATCGAATCTTCGGATGAGTCGGCCAAAGCATTGCCGCCGTATTTGACAACAATCACCTTGCCAGCGAAACGCTGCAGGTGCGGCAGCGCCTCGCTCAAGACGGCCGCACGGGTCTTTGGTGACACCTTCACGGATACACCCCCACCGCCGAGAGTCCCGTCGTCTCGGCGATGCCGAGGGCCACGTTGGCTGCCTGCACCGCACCACCCGATGCGCCCTTCGTGAGGTTGTCGATGGCGCACAACACCATCACAGTGCCTGTTCGTTCATCGAAGCGCGCGGTGATATGTGCGGCGTTTGAGCCGAGCGTGGCTTTCGTTGAAGGCGATGCGGGTCGCACGACGACGAATGGCTCTTTGTTGTAAAACTTCGCCAGCACCGCCAACACCGATTGCGACGTCGGCGAAGTGCCGGCGGCGGGCTTGGCATAACACGTGGCCAGAATGCCGCGATTCATCGGTGCGAGATGCGGCGTGAAAAGCACCTTGGCACCGGTGACCTGCTCGATCTCCGGCGTGTGTCGGTGGTCAAGCAGACCATATGCCGTGAAGTCTTCGTCAACCGTGTTGAAATGCGTATTGGGCTTCGGTGTGCGCCCTGCACCGGAAACGCCCGACGCTGCATCGACGATCACCGATGAGGGGTCGATGACGCCGGCACGCACCAACGGCGTGAGCGCCAACGACGCCGCAGTCACATAACAGCCCGGTGTGGCGATCAGCGAAGCGCCCGCCAGTTCATTGCGATACAACTCGGGCAAGCCATAGACCGCCCGCTTCAACACCTCGGGCTGATCGTGGGTGAATCCATACCACTGCGGATACATCGACGAGTCGACCAAGCGATACGCGGCCGAGAGGTCAACGATGAGGCGAACCTTGTCGATGAGTTGCGGTACCAACGCCATCGATGCCTCGTGTGGCAACCCCAAGAACAGCACGTCGCACTTGGCGGCTTCAGCAACGTCAAACTCAGCAAAGACGAGCGACGGATAGGCGGCAGCCAACGAGGGATACAACGACGACGCAAGCGTGCCGGCCTGCGTGTCCCCG
>RGSV01000063.1 GCA_010025655.1 Acidimicrobiia bacterium | reverse complement strand
TGCCACCACTCGCAAGGGCAAGACTCGCGCTGAATTGTGGCGCTCGCTCGAAGCCGAGTATCAGGCCGGTCGTCTCAAAGTGACCGCAGGACGCGCATCTGACTTCTTCGGGCCGCACGCAGCGGCGTCCGTCGTTGGCGAGCGATTCTTCCCACCGTTGCTACTCAGCAAGAAGGCAGAGCTCTTCGGAAACCCGGATGCCCTGCACACCTACACCTACGTAGTCGACTTTGGCGAGGCATTGGTGCGCCTCGCGCTCGATGAGCGATCACTCGGCCGTGCATGGCACGTGCCCAACGCCCCGACAGTAAGTACGAGGCAATTTATGGAGATGGCCGCCTCGATTGCAGGTGTCACGCCGATGTCTGTAACGCGCAACCGACTGCAGTTGCGACTGGCTGGGCTCTTCATACCGACCGCCAAAGAGTCGATTGAGATGATGTACGAATTCGAAGAGGACTTCGTGGTCGATCATTCGGCATACGCATCCACCTTCGGCGATCACGCCACGCAGATGCCCGATGCTCTGGCAACCACCATCGCATGGTGGCGCCAACACCAGTAACTCGTTGGTGTGTAATTAGAAGCCGTAGACGTCAGCGCCATCGCTCAAGCGTCGGAATCTGCTTGCGGGCCGCCCAACGCATCGGAAACCACCGGCCATCGCGCTTCAAAGCGTCGTCGACGATGTCAATCATTTCGTTAAGGGTGCAGTTCGGGTTGACAAAACTTCCGTCGACGTAACACAACGAGCACCACTTCTCGCTCTTGCTTCCGTCTCGTTCAGTTCCGCGACAGTCGCCCACTTTCTTGGAGTGCAGCGGCATCCCGCAGCTCTGGCATTGCTTCATGCCGTGAGCGTACGGCTTGGCTTCTTCTCGACAGAGCGACAAGTGTCATCGAGGTTGATGGCGGTGCTTGGGCGTTAGCCGTGCCGCAACCGTAAGAGTTATCGGTCGGGAACCCAGTTCCCGTGGAATCCGAAAGGCACTCTCTGCGGCAGCTTCACTCTTGCGACATAGCCGCGAGAAAAGTCTTGCGCGTCAATCACCGCGAATTCTGCTGAGTTGTCGTTGCCGTCGTGCACGAACGTGACGAGCCAACCATCGTCTTCTTCGCTGCCGCCAGGTCGGGCTACAAACACAGGTTCACCAGCTGCACGTCCTGCACCGTGGTCGAAGACGTCACGCATGCCGGTGACAAGGTCGTGCTTCACGGTCGGCCAATACATCGAGCCAGTGTCGACCTGCGCGCAGTAGCCGTATCGGTATGGCTTGCCGGTGAGCGACCCACGGTGACGCGGAAACTCATTCACCCGGGTGTCAATGTCGGTTGCGTTCGTGGTGCGACGAACAGGGTCGACTTGCCAGCGCACGAGTCGCGGCAACGTGTCACCGAAGGGCCCGAGAATGTCCTTCTCCATCATCACGTCGTAGAAACACACGTCGAGCACGACCTTGCCATCGGCGGTGTCATACGCGTTCATCGGGTGGAACACGTATCCGATTGGCACGTCGACCCACACGATGTCGGAGGCTTCGCCTTCGCGCGGCAAGAGACCGACTCGGTTTCCGTACTCGGGCTTCCAGCGGAATGGGAATCTGCCGGCAAACGCCAAATCAAAGTCGACAATCACTGGCTGGTCGTAAACGACCACATACTTCTCGGTGATCGAGACGTCATGCACCATCGACATGCCAGGGAGCGGAATATCGACCGTGCGATTGACGCGACCATCGCGCCCCACCCGCACGTATTGCACGTGATTGAGCCATTGGCCCCACGCATACGTCATGGCGTGCATCTCGCCAGTGTTGGGGTCGACCTTCGGGTGCGCAGAAAATGCGCCGGGCAGCGTTCCGCCGAAGTCGTTGTACCCCACTGTGTCGAGTTCATAGGTGAGTTCTACGGGGCAACCCCCGGCTTCCACCATCGCCCATGTTTTGCCAGCGAAACCGCCGACATTGGTGTTCGGGCCGACGCTCGAGTTGTTCCAGTTACGACCAAGAGGCTCTGCGGTGCCACGTGCCGCAGCGATACGCGATGAGTTGACGTAGCGGTTGCGGTACCAGAGCGCCTTGCCGTCACGCAGACACACGCCGTGCACCATGCCGTCACCCATAAACCAGTGATGCGTTGCTTCGTCGATGTTGCCGATCGGGTTCGGGCCGTTGCGGAGATAACGACCGTTAAGTTCTTTCGGGAGTTCACCGATGACGTGGAGGTCCGTCGCAGTCACTTCGTCAGCAACAGGTGCGTAATTGCCTTGCAAATAGATGTTGTCGGAAGACCCTGAAAGCGGAGTCAATGTGCCGGTTCCCATGTAGACAGTGTCTAGTCAACAAACATGATGGTGTCAAGTTGCAGTTCTTCCCGAATTTGAGCGACCTCGGGAGATTACGAACCGAACGTGGGAATCTCAGCGCCGACATCCCACAGGTGATGCACCGGGTCGTGCATCAAATAACGTGCAATCGACTCAACGGTGAATGCTGAGCCGTCGCTCCTGAACCCACGCCGACTCCACTGGTCGGACGAGACGGCATCGAAGTGGCGAGCAAGAGACTCCGCGGCCTCTTTGAGCGCTGCAGCTACTTCGGCCGGCGCTTGGCTTGGGTAGTCGTCTTCCAGCGCCGTCTTGTCTTGATCCCAGTTTTCGAAGTGCGGGTCAACTTCCCTCAGCATCAACTGCAGGCGTTCATCAAACTTGCGAAACACATCTCGCACGTGGCACCCGTACTCGAGGGGAGACCACATATCTCCGCGAGGACGAACCCGAGCATCAGGACGTTGAAGTACCGCGACCCAACGATCACCGAGATCTCGCAGAGCCGTCCCAGAAAATTTCGCCTCGAACGACGAAGCATCAAAGCCGCAGTCCTGGCAGAGTCTCTCGAGGACCCACGTCCAGTTCTTGTTGTCAGGAACAATCTCGTCGCTCACCAAATAGACCGTAGTTGAGGCGAATCACTAGGTCTCGAGATCAGAATCTGCGTCGCTCGAGGGCGCTGTCGTGATCCGTAGGTTTTTCGAACCGAAATTCGAGGTCACTTCCTCGCTGGGAGCACAATTGGGACTTCAAACCACTCGACGGTCGGAGGGCTGCCGTAAGTCTCGCTAACGCGTTTGCGCCATTGATCGTTGAACCACGATTGAGCGCTCGCCTTCGAATCCCACAGATACACCCCACCGAATGTGCCGTGGCTTCCGAGGATGAAGTGCTTCCGCAACAAGCCGCCAACATTGCGGTACGTCTCTTCGGCGCTGGCGAAGCCACTGAGAACGAGTTCCTTTGAAACTCCCTGTGGAATCGGGATTTGGACGAGGGTGGCCACGTGTGAGTCGAACGTGGAAGCAGGTGTTCCACCCTGGACGTTGTCAATTGACAAAGGCGCATCGAAGTACCGCACGTACGCCTCACTGCCGCGCTCACGCTTTACTCGTGCAAACCACTCGGGGTTGAACCACTTTTCCGCAGAAGCAGAGTCACGCCAGGTGTAGATACCGCCGAAATCGCCACTTTCCGTTTCGAAAGTGAACAGTTTGAACTCAAGACCATCAATCGACGAGTAGAGGTCGACCGTCGCTTTCATCTTCTTTCTCACGAGCCATTTCGGTGCGAACTTCGGCACGGGAATGCGAACAATAACAACGACGTTGTTCTTGATAGTTGACATTGGATGTTTCCTTTCAGTGGTTGATCATGCGAAATCGTTGACGAAGATGACCTTGGTACCGGGTGCGGTCATGCCAGTAGCCGCCTCGCTGAAAGGAACGACCGACGTGACGAGGCGCGCAGGATCAAGGATTCCGTCAACGACGAGATCGAGAACGGGTCGTGCCGTGGCAATGGCGTGAACGCGTCCGATCTCGTAGCGAACTCCTTTGTTGTACATCTTCTGCAACGGCAGCGACGACATGGCGCTCGCTCCGCCAGACACGCTGGTCACCGTTCCACACGGCTCCACTGAGCGGAACGCCAGATTGCGACCAGCATCCAGCACGTTTGCATCCACGACGACCGGAAACTTTCGATCGAGCCTCAAGTCCGCCCATATTCCCTTTGCATCAATCGCCTCAGCACCCAGAGAGGCCGCAAGATCCAGTCGACCGCCGTCATCATCCACGTAGACGACCGAGCGAGCGCCGAGAGCAACCGCCGACATGACGGCATACAGCCCGACGGATGGCGCGAGACCCCCGATCACCAAAACGTCCGACCCTGGCCGTTCACGAAGTGGTGCGGCGACACACCGGTAGCCGTCTGACACGTTGTCGGGTATCCCAGCAGCTGCAATGGGATCGACTTTGTCCGGCAGAGGAATCAACATGACGTCGGCCCACGGCACTCGAACGCACTCGGCGAGTGCTCCACCCAGGTCGACTCCACCATGTGGCCCGAGGCCAAATGCCGTTCCCGATGCCACCTCGGAACAGGCGTTGGTGTAGCCACGCTTGCACGGATCGCACGCATTGCAACTGAGCTGAAACGGAACGATGACCTTGTCCCCTGGTTTGAAGCCCGTGACCGCTGTGCCGAGTCCGATGATCTCGCCGACCATCTCGTGTCCCATCACGAATGGCCCCTTCATCGGATACAGACCGATGGCAATGGCCGGGTCGAGATCACATCGCGCCACTACCAACGGCCGCACTAACGCATCGCGCGAGTCGACGATCGTCGGCCTGTCGACCTCTTCCCACGAAAGATCCATTGGCCCGCGGAACATCAATGCCTGCACGAACTGCCCTCCCAGAACTATGATGACTGTCATAAACCCTATCTATGAAGGTCGTCATAGTCAAATGACACGCCGAGACGTGCGCAGTGAGATGGTTCAAGGAGCCATCAATCTCTTGGCGACCAATGGAGTTCAGGGCACATCGTTCGCCCTGCTCATCGACGCAACCGACGCCCCCCGGGGATCGATTTACCACCACTTCCCCGGCGGCAAGTCGGAACTCATTCGCGATGCAGTTGCGTCAATCGGCGCCACGGTCGTCTCGATCATCGACAGCCTCAACGTGAAGAAACCTGAAGATGTCGTAAAGGCATTCGTCGAAGGATGGCGGGCTCTCTTCGTCGGCGGGAACTACGACCGAGGATGTGCGGTTGCAGCAACGAGCTTGGGTGCGGGGGAAGATGCGAGTCTGCGTGATGCGGCACGAGAAGTCTTCGAGGCGTGGAGCGTCTCACTCACCAATGCCTTCGTCCGAACAGGAGTCAAGAAGTCGGACGCTGCCGATTACGCATCGCTTTGCATCGCGGTCGTCGAGGGTGCCCTCATTATGGGCAAAACAACACGCACGGACAAGATTTTCGACGTTGCGCTACGTCAGTTGACGACACTCGTGAAGAGGGCAGGAACAACGCGATGATCCCCAGACGTGTGGCCATCACGTGGCTTCAGATGGTGCTGATGGGGGTTTTGGTCTACTCGCTCCTACTGGTCTTTGCGGGGAGGACAGCCGGCACTCTCTTTTCATGGCTCGGATTCGGGCCAGATGAATCAATCGACACATCAGAAGTTCGTGATTACTTGAGGTTGCCTTTCATGGTTCTCGGTGCGGTGATGGCGGGTTGGTCAGTTTTGATGATCCAGTTGGTGCGCGGTCCGCTCCGTGAAGGCTCACGATGGGCCTGGCTGTTCATGGTTCAATCGCTGGTTCTCTGGTTCGTTCTCGATACTGGAATGTCCATCGTTCTTGGGTATCCCACCCACGCACTCTTCAACATTCCGTTTGCAGTCGCGCTCGGCGTTCCGCTGCTGAGCCTTCGTTCGTCAGCGAGCTGATACCTTCAGCCGCGCTTGAGGTTGGTCTCCGCGCCCCCGCTGGCGCGAACGATGTCGTTCGGTGTTATCGGAAACACGTCGTTCCACGTTCCCGCGGCGGCCCACACCTCGTCGTACTGCAGCAGATCAGGATCAACGAACACATGCAACTGTGTGCTGTGACCAAACGGGGGCACGCCACGTCTGGGTTTGTGAACCCTATTTGTCAGTCCGCGAACTCTTGCCCAGATTGAGGCGCCCCAAGTGGGTATTGCTGAACGAATCTGGGTACTTCAGCCCGTAGCCCAATGCGCGGTCCATCCCGATGTGGGCTGCCCAGACCAGCGCGGCAGCCTTTGTTCCGGGGCTCTCGATAACCGTCGCCACAAACCACAGCGCGGCCGGAGCCAAATACGAGTGTCCGGTGTTGTAGATCGCGGTGCCTACACGTGTCGATGCAAGGTAGCCAACCATGAAAAGGTCAGGCAGGAACAACACAAGTGGTACGAGGAGCATTGGGGCGCCATAGTGCCGATAGCCCCAGAGAGACGCCACAAGCACAACGAATCCTTCACTTCTCAAGATGAGTCGAGGTGCTCCCAGAACGTGACCACACATGTTCATCTCCTTTGGCTAACAGCGTTAGC
>RGSV01000062.1 GCA_010025655.1 Acidimicrobiia bacterium | reverse complement strand
CGTGGGTGCGATGCGCCATACGCAGATTTAAGTCGCTCTTTGCTGACTTGGGTGTAGCGCTGCGTCGTCGCAACATCTGAGTGGCCGAGCAACTCTTGCACCGCACGCAAATCGGCGCCGTTGTCTAACAAGTGGGTGGCAAAGGTGTGTCGCAGTGCGTGAGGGTGCGTTGGCGATAACGCCCGATCGTCGATGAGGCGGCGCACATCGCGCGGCGAGATGCGCTTGCCGCGGTGATTGACAAAGAGCGCTACCGAGTCGTGCTCGTCGGAATCGCGCACCACTTCGCGACGCAGCGGAATCCACTCGCGCACGGAATCGACTGACGGTTTGCTCACGGGCACGATGCGTTCTTTCGAACCCTTGCCCATCACACGTACTGTGCCACGGCGAGCGTCGATCGAATCGACGTCGAGCGAACAGAGCTCGCTGACGCGCAAACCGCTGCCATAGAGCAATTCGACCACTGCGTCGTCGCGAAGATGGCGCCAACGCGGGTGCTCGTCGGGGTGCGTTTCGAGCAACGCGCGCAATTGCTCGGCGGTCAACACCTTGGGCAGACGCCCCTTGTCGCCAGGGGTCTTCACGCCGAGAGTCGGGTCGACTTTGATCTTGCGGTTGCGCGTCAGCCAACCGAAGTAGCGCGTGAGTGCAGCCTTCTTGCGGGCGATGCTGCGGCGAGCCATGCGGCTCGTGGTGAGAAAAGCGACATACGAACGAATGTGTGACTTGGTCACCTTGGTCGGCGCGTGCACACCGTGGCGCGCAACCCATTCGGCGAACAAGCGCACGTCGCGGTGATAGGCGCCGACGGTGTTGGGGGCGGCAGCCGTCAGTGAGACGACGAAGGCGTCGAGATTCCAACGTTCGAGGTCGAGGGAAGAAACTGCCACCTGCCAAACGGTAGTTCGCGCGGTTCATGCGACGAGCAGTGCCTCCCACCAGCCAGCAGTGCAGGTGACCCAACCGCCTGCTTCAAGTCGGCCAAGACTGAGCGCAACATCAATGGCACGCGCTTCAAGTGACGCGACGAGATCATCGAAGGTGAGCGGCCGCGCGAGCAGCGTGTCGACCACGCGGCGATCGGCGGCGGTGGGTTTGGGGCGCGGATCGCTAACGACTTGCGTCCGACGGTGATCAAGGCCGAGTGCAACGAGAATGTCGTCAACGCTGCACACCGGCGCGCAGCCCTGTGCCAACAACAGATTGGCGCCCTCGCTCGTCGCGACGTGCGGTGAGCCTGGCACCGCCATCACAGTGATACTGCGCTTGGCTGCTTCGTCGACCGTGATCATCGAGCCACCGCCGATACGTGACTCGACGACGACCAACACTTCGCTAAGTGCCGCGAGCATGCGATTGCGCAATGGAAATCGAAACGCGTCGGGTTTGCAACCTGGAGGTGATTCAGACAACAGCACACCCCGCGACGCCACGTCGTGCCAGAGTGCCGAGTGCTCTCGCGGGTACACCACGTCGAGCCCCGAAGCGACCACGCCGATGGGAGCGCCAGGTGACGATGTGTCGGTCGGTGCGGTGTCGGTCAGCTCAAGCACTCCGCGATGGGCGGCGGCATCGATACCACGCGCCAGCCCCGACACCACCGCCACGCCGGCGGCCGCTAGTTGCGTGCCGAGTCGGCGCGCGAAGTGGCGACCCGCTGCGCTCGCCGCACGCGTGCCGATGATGCCAACGCGGCGTGTCGCACACACCGCAAGATTGCCGCGAGCGAACAACACCACGGGGGCAGCGTGATCACCACGCAGCACTGACGGATACTCGGGGTCGTTGATGAGGAGTGCTTGCATCTTGCCCGCGTGCAGTGCGGTGGCGGTGCGTTCGAGCAACTCGAGTGTGGCCTCACGACGCCAGAGACGCCCGAGGTCACCGTCGTGCAACAGCGCGGCGATGTGATCGCGGGCTGGCAGCTCGCCGCGCACCGTGCGCCACGCGTCATGGGCACCGAGTGACACCACGAGTGTGCGCAGGCGGGCCGGCCCCACACCCGACAGCGATGCGAGTGCTGCGGCGACGGTGGACTCGTCGTAGTCGCCGACTCTGCGCGCGGGCGATGAGCTCACCGCGATCCACCGACGAGCGTGGCCAGTGCTGTGCGCAACTGCAGGGCGAGAGCAACATGATCTTCTCCGACTACTTCGTAAGCGGCGTGTAGATCGGCGATCGTGCGCGCGACTCGACGCACACGGTGCAGACCGCGACCACTCAGTCGACCCGCCTCGAGTTCGCGCCGCAACACGGCACGAGCACTGGGTGCGAGCGGGGCTGCAACATCGAGTTGGTCGATGGCGAGTGCCGAGTTGACCGTGCCTTGTCGCGCGGCGGCAGCAGCACGTGCGCTGGCGACTCGTTCGCGCACCACGGTTGATGTCTCACCGCCGCGCGAGCCGACCAAGTCGTCGACTTGCGGCAAGCCAACGCTCACCCGCAAATCGAATCGATCAAGCAACGGCCCAGAGAAACGGCGCAGATATCGCGCGCGGGCTGCGTCGTCGCAGACGCAAACACCAGGAGCACCGGCACCACAGGGGCACGGGTTGGCGGCCGCCACCAATAAGAAACGGGCCGGAAGGCTGAGGGTGGTGCGGGCCCGCGAGACCCGCACGACTCCCTCTTCGAGCGGCTGACGAAGGGCATCGAGCACGCTCGGCGCGAATTCACCCAGCTCATCGAGAAACAACACACCATCGGAAGCCAGCGACACCTCACCCGGGCGCATTGCTGCGGTGCCACCGCCGATCATTCCGACCAGTGACACCGAGTGATGCGGGGCGCGAAATGGCGGATGCTCAATGCGCCCGTGGCTGGGCAGTGCGGTGTGGGCAGCCGAGTGCACCATCGTGCACGACAGTGACTGATCGTCGGTAAGTGGCGGAAGAATGCTCGGCAGTCGTCGGGCCAGCATCGACTTGCCCGCACCCGGTGGCCCGACGAACAGCAGATGATGAGCGCCAGCGGCGGCAATCTCCAGTGCGAGACGCGCAACGGGTTGACCGCGCACATCGGCGAGATCGGGCAGCGACTCGAATTGCGATGCTGCTGGCGTGCTTTCGTGAGTAAGCCATTCATCATCACCGCGCAGACATGCCACCGCGTGCGCAAGATCACTTGCCACAAGCACTCGTCGTGCACCTGCGGCCATCGCTGCGGCCGAATTGCCCGTAGCAACCACGACGGCGCGTTCACGCACCGCGGCAACAAGCGGTGCAGCACCGACGACGTCACGCAACGAACCATCGAGACCGAGTTCAGCGACGAATGCGTGGTCGGCGAGCACGCTCGGGGGTAACTGTTCGTCGGCCACGAGCACCGCAATCGCAATCGCCAGATCGAGCCCCGAGCCGCACTTGCGTTCGCCACTCGGGGCGAGATTCACGGTGATACGCCGATTCGGCCACGTGAACCCGCGCGACAAGAAGGCAGCACGCACGCGATCACGGCTCTCGCGACACACCTCATCGGGTTGGCCGACGATGGTAAAACCGGGCAGCCCAACGCCGACGTGCACTTCGACATCGACGCAGCGACCGACGACGCCAAGCAGCGTGGTCGAACGCGCCGATGCAAACACCCAGATACCTCCCCCGTTGTGCAACTGCTCTGTCGAAGTGACTGATAGATCGGGCCCGCCGTTGCGACGAATGCCGAATTCCACTGCCGTCACCTGTGAGACTTGAACGGCAATGGGTTTTCACTCACGTGGTGTGACGCGACGCGCGTGCGCGGTCGTAGTTTTTCTTGGCGTCGTCGCGCCGGGCTGTGCCGAAACGCCCCGCACCGCGACGAACTTTTGTCGTGTACTCGCCGATCGCATCGATGAGATGACCACACCGCCCACGAACAATGGCGAAGTCGAACGCCTCGTCGACCACTACGGTCGCCTCGCCGAAGTCGCGCCGCTCGAAGTCGAGGCTGACTTCATCGCCTTGCGAGATGTGTTCGTTGCAGCATCAAAAGTGAATGTGGGTGACGCCGAGAGCGTGCAGGCGCTGGCTGATGCGGCCTACTCCGCCGAAGCCTCAGCCGACCGGGCAGCGATGTATGCGGCGGCTACGTGTGGTGTCGATTTATCGACGGGCTTTGCCGTGCAGGTGCCGACGCAGACGCCCGAGACGACGACGACCGAACCGTAGCGAGTGGGCTGTTCCGCGCACCGAGTGCTGCGCGGGTGACTCGGGCGCGGGGCGCGTTAGCGAATCTCGCCGCGCTTGACGATCACTTTGTCGACCAAGCCGTATTCCTTGGCTTGCTCGGCGGTGAACCAACGGTCGCGCTCAGAGTCGCGCTGGATGTCTTCCACCTTCTTGCCCGAGTGGTGCGACGTGAGCTCGGCCATGCGGCGCTTGGTGTAGGCCAATTGCTCGGCCTGAATCGCGATGTCGGCGGCCTGACCGCGCAGACCGGCAAGTGGCTGGTGCATCATGATGCGCGCGTTAGGCAACGAGTAGCGCTTGCCCGTCGCACCAGCCGTAAGGAGGAACTGCCCCATTGATGCTGCGAGCCCGACGCACACCGTGGCGACGTCACACGAAACGAATTGCATCGTGTCGTAAATGGCCATGCCTGCGGTGACCGAGCCGCCGGGCGAGTTGATGTAAAGCCAGATGTCGCTCTTGGGGTCTTCGCCCTCCAAAAACAGCAGCTGCGCGCAGATTTGGTTGGCAACGGTGTCGTCGACGTCGGAGCCGAGCATGATTACGCGGCTCTTCAGCAGGCGATTGAAGATGTCGCCGCGCGGATCCATGCCACCGTCGAGAGCCATCGGCAGCGCGGGACTCGGGGCGGGCGACGGCACAAGCGGTGATGTCATGCGCGCAAGGCTAACGCTTCGCAGGGCTAACGCTTCGCAGGGCGATGACGATTCACGCAGGCTTGGGTGTCTCGCGACGAATGCCACTAAACACCACCGCAACTCGTTCGTCGTTCGACACGAGCTCGCGGGCGGCAAGGAGGCCTGCGAGCCCGGATGCACCAGTCGGGCTCACGTCGATATCCGTGGTGCGATGTGCAAGTGCATAGGCCTCTCGCACGTGCTGTTCACTCGCGATTACGGGTGATCCTCCACTGGCGCGCATCGCGCGACACACCGACACCCAGTCGTAGGTCTCGTCATCGAGAATGCCGTCGGCAAACGATGTTGGTGTCGACGACCACGGCACCATGCACTCCCCCCAATGGGCAGCAGCGTCAAGTGCGGTTTTGTATTGAGCGCTCGCCTGCCAGGCGTGGGCAAGTGGCGCACAACCTTCGGCCTGCACGGCATGCAATGCGGCGCGAGTGCCGCCGGCGTGAAAGCCCTCAGCGAGACTCGCGGCGAATGCTCCCCCACCAACTTGCACGAAGAGTCGCGCGATGAGCGGTGGCTCCATGTGCTCGGCGACGTACGCCATCTCCCACCCGACGGTGCGACCGCCGTCAAGACACCATGCGTTCTCGGGGCCTTGCACACCGAATGGGATCGCGCCGTCGCGCACCGCTTCGCGAAAGCGATGCACGCAGGGGTCGCCAGGTGGGTCGTCGTTGCGCCGCGGACAGTGCACCACGTTGGCACCGAGCCCACTCAAGCGCGCGACGAGTGCGGCGTCGGCGTGCTCGGGTACGAACACCTGAATCGGCCAGGCCACTGCGCGAGCCAAGGTGCTGGCGGCGAAAGCGGCATTGCCGCAGCTGGCGATAGCCAGCGGTGGACGATTCTGCGGCGCGGCGCGCTTGGGCGACGCAGTGCTCGTGAGCGAGGCGGCGGCACTCGACCAGGGTGCGAGACCCAGTCGCTCGGCAGCCACGAGGTGCAGCAACTCAGTAAAGAGGAACCGCGATTTCTGCGAACCTGCGACGTTGTGTGTTTCGTCTTTCACCCACACCCCACCGTTCTGTGAGAAGCCGAGCGCATCAGACAACCGGTCGGCACGAGCAAACGGAGTAAAGACAAAACCCGTGCCAGCCACAGAGGCAACGGTGGCGTCGAGTTCTTCGATCAGCGAGTCACGGTCGGCTTCGCTCATGCCGTTGGCGTCGGCGAAGGCATCCCAGGCGAGATATCGACGAAATGCGATGAAGGGGTTGCGATGTTTGGTGCGACGCAACGGTGCAACATCACTCTCGATCAGCAACACATGATGACGATTGTTGCCCTGCGCATTCGGGCAGCGCCACGACAATGCCGTCTTCACCTCGACGCGCGTGCCGCATGCCGCACAACGCAGCCCCCGCACGATTGGCGGCTTGGCGCGCGGGTTGGCGCGCGGCAGTGCGATGTCGCTCATCGTCGGCCGCGGCGGTGCGGCGTCATCACCCGGCGACGCGACGGTTGAAGTCGTCGATCATCGCATCCCACGCGGGCACGAAGCGGCGCAGATCGCGCCAGAACGATTGCGAGCGTCGGGCTTCAAACACTTCTACTGGTGTGCCCTGCTGTTCGACCCAGGTGTAGTAGCCGAGATTGAACACGCGATTGCGGTCACG
>RGSV01000061.1 GCA_010025655.1 Acidimicrobiia bacterium | reverse complement strand
TGCGGGTAGGCTGGCAAAATGAGAATGCGATCACAGCCTTGCGCCCTTAACTGCTCGAGTACATCCGGGATGGCGGGGCTGCCGTAGCGCATGCCGTAGGCAACTTGAACAGACAGCGAGCGTTTATCCAACTCGGCTTGCAGCGCATGCGCTTGCTGTTCAGTATGCAGTTTGAGGGGCGAACCCTGATCGGTCCAGATGGATGCATATTTGTGCGCTGACTGGCGCGAGCGAACCCAATTCGGTGCGCGCCGCCGACGCAATGGCCTTGGCGACTGGGTGCTCGCTGGCGTGCTCGAGAGCCCCCGCTGCAGCCAACACTTCGCTGCGCGACGCGCCGTCGTTGCACACGACGTCGACCAACTGCATAGCCCCGGTGGTAACGGTGCCGGTCTTGTCGAACACCACCGTGTCAATGCGTCTCGTGCCTTGCAAGACGTCGGCGCCTTTGATGACGATGCCCATCTGCGCGGCGCGACCGCTGCCCACCATCAACGCGGTGGGTGTTGCCAGCCCGAGTGCGCACGGGCAGGCAATGATCAATACCGCGACTGCCGCTGTGAAGGCTTTCGACACATCACCGTCAAACCACCACCACGCCACGAACGTGACGACCGAAATCGCAATTACTGTCGGCACGAACACGCTGCTCACACGATCGGCGAGTTTCTGCACGGGTGCCTTGGTTGCTTGCGCATCGCGCACAAGTCGTGCCATCTGGGCGAATGTCGACTCGGCGCCGACTCGCGTCGCCTGCACGACGAGGCGACCGGTCAAATTCACGGTGGTGCCCGTGACGTTGCCTCCGACGGTTACATCAACTGGCACGCTTTCACCTGTCAACATCGACGCGTCGACCGACGAACTTCCCTCGCGCACCACGCCGTCGGCGGCGATGATTTCGCCGGGTCGCACCACGATGAGGTCCCCCACCTGCACTGCAGATGCGTCGATGAGCACTTCGTCACCGTCACGCAGCACCGTTGCGGTGCGAGCCCCAAGTGCGAGCAGTGACCGCAAAGCGTCACCCGCGCGGCGCTTGGCACGCGCCTCGAAATAGCGGCCAGCGAGCAAGAAGATGGTCACGGCGACCGCGACCTCCATATATATGTGGTCAATCTCCGAGGATGTCATGCTCATGCCGCTGTGGTCTTCGGCGGCGTTGCCCCACACGAGCGCCCACACCGACCAGCCCATGGCGGCGATGATGCCGATGGAGATGAGGGTGTCCATCGTTGTGGCGCGGTGACGGGCATTCATCAACGCCGCACGATGGAAAGGAGCGGCTCCCCACACGACGACGGGCAACGACAACGCGAGTGCCCACCACTTCCAGTTCGAGAAATGCAGGGCGGGAATCATCGACAGCGCAGTGACGGGCACCCCCGCGATGAGCGAGACCATCAAGCGAGTGCGCAACATCGCCACGCGTTCGTTGGTTTCTTTGTCGAGCATCTCGGGCGTGGTGTCGGCAACAAGTCGCGCGCCGTAGCCAGCCTTCTCGACTTGGGCGACGAGTTGCTCGGTGGTCACGCCGTCTTCCACGGTGATGCGCGCAGTTTCGGTGGCGAAGTTGACGGTGGCCCGCACACCGCCAAGTGTGTTGAGCGACTTCTCCACCTTCATTGCGCACGCGCCACACGTCATGCCCGAGATAGCGAGGTCGACCTGCTCGAGTTGTGCAGTCACGTGGGTCGCCCGGGGCTCGAACCCGGGACCTGCGGATTAAAAGTCCGTTGCTCTACCAACTGAGCTAGCGACCCGTGGGCTGTTCAGGCTAGTTGCGCACTCAACGCACGAGGAGCGCTGTGGCAGTGAACTGCAGCACTACTGCCACCACGGTGAGGACATGCCACACCTCATGGAAGCCAAAGTGCGCGGGTCGTAGTCGCGGCCAGCGACGGTAGAACATCACGGCACCCGTGGTGAACACGGTGCCGCCGACGGCGTAGAGCAGCATCGCGGTGAGACCGATGTGCTGATACGCCCACGGAAGCACGACGACGACGATCCACCCGAGCACGACGTAGAGCACCGATGCAAACACGCGTGCCCTCCACATCGACTTGAGCACGATTCCGACTGCGGCGATCATCCACACCACGCACAGCAGCACGATGCCGAGTGTTCCGGGCAGAGCAAGCAGGCACACGGGCGTGTAGGTGCCAGCAATCAACACATAGACCATCGAGTGATCAAGGCGCTGCATTATCAGTTGGGCGCGACGGCTGCGCGCCAAGATGTGGTACGCCGCCGAAGTACCAAAGAGCAGCACGAGTGACGCGACATAAATTGACGTCGCCGTTGTGGCGAGAGCACCGTTGGCGAGCACGATGAGTGCAGCGCCCGCTGGTAGCGCGGCACACATCGCCACGGCATGAATGCGACCGCGCCAACGCGAACGAAACTCACCGGTGATGTGGTGCAGCACGGGCTGATGCATCACTGAGCTTCCCCAGCCGACAGTACTCGCCTATCGGTGAACCCACAGCTATCTCCGTTACGTCAGCACTCTTTGGCGATTCGCTCCTCAATGCGTGCGCGTTCACGACGTGCCGAAGTACGTCGTTTCCATTCCTTGGTCTTCCAGTGGCGGAGGCGCCGGCCACGAGTGGCGCGTTCGGTGGCACGGTGACGATCTGCCCTGCGTTCCGTCTTCCATTCCACACCAGGCTCGTCACATTCATCGGGAGCAAGCGACTTGCCGACAGACGCTGCAAGTGAGTGGAGCTCGCCTTTGACGCGATGGCGCTCACAGTGTGCATGTGCTCGCAACTCTGCTTTCGGGCGGGGTATCGAATTGCCGTCTCGATGTCGTTTGCTCATCACTACCTCCTGGTCAGCGTGGGAACTTCTCCATGTCACGTGCGACCATATTCCGCGTCGAAGAAGCAATCAAGAGACGGATGTTGCGACATCGTCAGATTCCAATCGCAAAACAACTGCAATCAGTATCTACGTCTCAGCCAAAGGCGCGAATCGGTCGCACGTGGAAGGGGTTGAAGCCGCCGTCTTTGCGCGGGTCGCCGTTCAACCACTTCTCGCGGTCGAACTGCTGGCCGTCGACCCACAGTTGCGTCCACGCGGTCTCGTTGTTGTATTCCGACGACGTCCAGTAGAAACCGCGGGTGAAGCCGAACGAGTTGTTGCCGGTGAGGTCGTTGTCGGTGAGGGCCAGCACGTTGTAGAGCGTGTCGAGTTCGTCTTTGCTCGGCAGAAACCAATCGTCTTTGCCGCCACACACGAGTGAGTTGGCGTAACCCGCGGCAGTGGCGTCGAGTGACGTCTGCGGCAGACCCTTGTGTTGTTTGATCACCAACGCCGTATTGGCTTTGCCCATGCCAAGGCGCTTCGCTTCGATTCGTTGACGCGCAGCAGTTGCCCATGTGGGATACAGCATCGGCAACTGCTTGGTACCCCGCTTGCCGGGTAACGCGATTCGCCAGGTGAGGCCCGACTTCTGGCACGACGCCGGTGACGCTTCGAGATAGCGCCCCCACGACTCGGTCTTGCCGGCGTCATAGAACACCACACCACCACCCGGCCCGATGTCGCCAACCTGGCAACTTCGACCTGCCGCGCAGTCGGCGGACGTGCGACCACCAGGCGGAATCACTGGGCGTGGTGTTCGCGCGGGAAGCAACACGCCCCGTGGAGCAAATGCATTGACGTAAGCCAATCGCATCGGCTTGGCAGTGAACGACGAACCCTTGTGCACATTGCTCGTCATCAGCGTCTTATTGCCAGCGAGACCTGTGATGATTCCGTTTGCATCTGTGAATTGGGTTCCATCGTTGAACAACTGGTACCACGCGAAGGTGTCAGACGCTTCGGTAGATGTCCACCATGGCTCACCGTTCATTCCTGTAACAAATGCAGAGTTCAGCGCGCTGCGCGACGTCACCACGAAGTTGAAGAGGGCATCGAGTTCGTCTTTGGAGGGAATGAAGATGCAGTCAAGACACGGACGCTCAAGCAAGTCAGTGTTCAGACGACCCGCACCCAGAGCTTTCGCCTCGATGCGCTGTGCTTTGGCGTCGGGCCCAGTGAACAACGGGGCAGATTTCGGCCACGCGAAGCCACCTCTCTTCTTCAGGGTGGCGGAGAAGGCCTCCATGTATTGCCCCCACCATTGCGGAGTTTCCGCCGTGTAGAACACAATTCCGCCACGTGGACCCACATCGCCCAGCTCACAGACGCCTCCGTTTCGACACGTAGTACTTCCACCCACACCTTCGGGTTTTGCGGCACTCACCGTGGAAGAAATGGTCGCTACTGGTAGTGCGATTGCCAGCACTGCCACGGCCAATACAGAGTTCGCCCGACGAGTTGCCACGTTGTCAACCTAGACCCGGCGACGAAGTACGAATGTCGCTGCTCGGTCTAGCCTCGGCACATGACCTACAACTTTGACCGTTTCCTGCGATACGACGAGATGTCTGAGTGGTTGCACTCGCTCGCTGCTCAACACCCGAACCTGCTCACGGTCGAGAGTTACGGCCAGTCGCACATGGGTCGTGAGTTGCTCGTTGCCACCATCACCGACCGGCGCTCGGGCGAGCACCACACCAAACCCGCGCACTGGATCGACGCCAACATTCACGCCGTCGAGGTCACGGGTGGCGTGGCGGCGCTCTACATCATCCACCATCTGGTCACGAAGTTTGGCGAGAAAGATGCGACCGTTGTTGAAGCGCTGCGCACGCGCACCTTCTACATCGCCCCGCGCGTGAACCCTGACGGCGTTGAGGACGCACTGGCAGATCGACCGCTCTTTCACCGCTCGAGCGTGCGACCATGGCCGTGGCGCGACGGCCACCGCTGGCCGGGCTTGCATCCGCAAGATATCGACGGAGACGGACGCATTCTCACGATGCGCATCGCCGACCCTGACGGTGCGTGGATGCAACACCCCGATGAGCCGCGCGTGATGATCCCTGTTGGGCCGCTTGGTGCGCCAAAGGGTGCCACGCGCTATCGGCTTCTCACCGAAGGCGTGCTCGAAAACTACGACGGCTTCACCATCGACCAGCCGCGCGATCCTGCGGGTCTCGACTTGAACCGCAACTTTCCGGCCGGCTGGGGTGTCGATGTGCTCGGCTCGGGCGACCACCCGATGAGCGAGCCAGAGATTCTCGCGTTGGTGCGCGCGGTGAAGGCACGGCCGAACGTGTGCGGGTACAACGCATTCCATACTGCCGGTGGTTTCATGTTGCGGCCGAGCAGCAACCTGCCCGATTCGAAACTGCCGCCCGAAGATCTCTTCATCTTCAAGAAATTCGGTGAACACTCGACGCCGCTCACTTCGTATCCCGTGCATTCGGTGTATGAAGACTTGACGTGGGACAAGTCGCGCGTGATGGGTGGCGCGGGCGACGACTGGGCATACGACCATCTCGGCGTGTACTCGTGGACGACCGAATTTTGGGACGCCATCTATCGCGCCACTGGCGAGCACTCACCCACCGACGTGTGGTACGTAGGCCCGACACCGACGCAAGACCTCGCCGTGTGTCATTGGAGCGATGAGCATGCGCCAGGTTCTTACGTGCCGTGGCGCAAGTTCAAGCATCCGCAACTTGGCACGGTCGAACTCGGCGGCCCCGACATGTTCCACATCTGGACGAATGCACCTGGTGCGCTGTTGCGTGCTGAAGTGGCGCCGCACGCCGATGTCGCGATCTATCAGGCGATGGCGTCGCCGCGACTCGAGATCAAACTCGCCGACGCGACGTCGCTCGGTGGCACCGTGTGGAAGGTGCGACTCGGTGTGGCCAACACCGGGTGGCTCTCGACCACTGTCACGCAACATGCGAAGCAGAAAAAAATAGTGTTGCCCGCGGTCGTCGAGATAGGTCGTACCGACGGTGCATCGATTGATTTGGTTGAGGGTGAGGCGCGGGTGCGCATCGGGCAACTCGAGGGCCGCTCAAAGGTGCTGCTCGACGGTGGTTCGATGTCAGACGGCACCACCGATCGTCATCTGCACACCTGGATCGTTCGCGCCAAGAAGGGCACTGTGCTGACTGTGTCAGCGTCGCATCAACGCGCTGGTTCGGTGTCAACCACCATCACGCTCGGCTAAGCCTGTGTCGCGCTGAGCTCTCGTTGTGATACGTGGTGCGAGCGCCACGCCTTCCACGCGATGTACGACGCACTCGGGATGAGCACCAAGTTCGGATACGACACGACCGGGTCACCGATGCTGAGGCCGTAGGTAAACCAGCCTGCACCCATCGATGCGAGCAACACGTTTGAGGTGACTGAGACACCGAAGAGATGTTTGGTGCGTAGTGCGCGCCACACCTGCGGAATGATCGCCGGGGTTCCGATAATGACACCTGCGACACCGATCGTCGTCGACGAGATCTGTGCAAAAACGGTGCAGAAGATTGCCGTAGCAGTGAACACGACGACCGGCTTCCAGAGTGCGATCGCCTTCTTGCGTACCAGCATCACCATCAACGCAATGATGGCAATCTCAATGTTCAGGTTCGACAGCATCATCGGCACG
>RGSV01000007.1 GCA_010025655.1 Acidimicrobiia bacterium | reverse complement strand
GAACATGATCACGGGCGCTGCTCAGATGGACGGCGCTATTTTGGTGTGTTCAGCTGCTGACGGCCCCATGCCCCAGACCCGTGAGCACATCTTGTTGGCCCGCCAAGTGGGCGTGCCTTACATCATCGTGTTCTTGAACAAGTGTGACATGGTCGACGACGCTGAATTGCTCGAGCTGGTTGAAATGGAAGTGCGCGAGTTGCTCGACAAGTACGACTTCCCAGGCGACGCCACCCCCATCATTCACGGCTCAGCCAAGCTCGCCTTGGAAGGCGACAAGGGTGACTTGGGCGAAGGCGCTATTCTGAAACTGGCCGAGGCCCTTGATTCCTACATCCCAACGCCTGAGCGCGCTGTGGACGGTAACTTTCTGATGCCTGTGGAAGATGTGTTCTCGATCTCTGGCCGCGGTACCGTGGTAACAGGTCGTGTCGAGCGCGGCATCGTCAAGGTGGGTGAAGAGATTGAAATCGTGGGTATTGCAGATACACAAAAGACGACCTGTACGGGCGTTGAGATGTTTCGCAAGTTGCTCGACCAAGGCCAAGCCGGTGACAACGTCGGTATCTTGTTGCGCGGAACCAAGCGCGAAGATGTGCAGCGCGGTCAAGTGTTGTGCAAACCTGGCTCCGTCAAGCCCCACACCCACTTCACGGCAGAGATCTATGTCTTGAGTAAAGACGAAGGTGGTCGCCACACGCCATTCTTCAACAACTACCGCCCCCAGTTCTACTTCCGCACGACGGACGTGACGGGAGCGATTGAGTTGCCAGAAGGCAAAGAGATGGTGATGCCTGGAGACAACGTGTCGATCACGGTGAAGTTGATCCACCCGATTGCGATGGAAGAGGGCTTGCGCTTTGCGATCCGTGAGGGCGGCAAGACCGTCGGTGCGGGTGTGGTTGCGAAAATCATTGCTTAAGTAGTCACTTAGGGGCGTAGCTTAGTGGTAAAGTTGCGGTTTCCAAAACCGTCGATGGGGGTTCGATTCCCTCCGCCCCTGCCACTCAGCCGCTAACGCCAGGTGGCAACCAAGCCCGCTGACTCAGCGGGCTTCGGTGTCTTTTGAGATACACACTAAAAACGGTATAGGAAACCCTCATTTCATGTCTGCTGCAAATATTGAAACCGTCTCGACATCTGCCGACAAAGCCAAGCTTGTCTTGGTTGCGGCGTTGGTCGTGGCTGCTGTGGCTGGCTTTTATGGATTGAGCGCTCAAGGCCCCATCATCCAGTGGTTGGCTTTGTTGGGTGGTTTGGTTTTGGCTGTGGTGGTGTTCTTGCTGTCTGTGCCCGGTCGCCAATTGGTGGGCTTTGGTCAAGACGCTTGGCGTGAAGTCAACAAAGTGGTGTCGGTTCGCCTGCGTGAGGCCGTCGACGGCCGTCGTCGTCTCCAAGGCACGCTGCTGCGCGCCGACGAGCGCGGTTGCGTCGTGTGTCTCGAAGACACCGGCACCGAAATCGCCGTCACCTATGACCGCATTGAACGCGCCAAGACCGTGTTCGTGTGGGGTAGCGAAGGCAAACCCGGATCTTCTTCCCGCCGTACCAAGGAGGTTGCACTATGAACCAAGATGACATGCGCGAAGCGGTGCGAATGATTGCCGCCGATCGTGGCCTTTCTGTCGACGCACTGTTGCAGGTGCTCGTCGAAGCACTCGCCACCGCCTACAAGAAGCGCCCGAACGCTGCCGATGAGGTGATTGTCGGTCTCAACCCCGAGACGATGGACATCACGTTCACTGCCTATGACGTCGACTACGACGGCAACTGGATCAACGAGCGCGACGACACCCCGAGTCGCGCCGAACTTGGGCGCATTGCCGCCTCAACGTTCCGCGCCGTGCTCAGCCAGCGCATCCGCGAAGTCGAATATGCGGGCAAGTACGAGCAGTTCCGCAACAAAGAAGGCGAAATCGTCGCTGGTCGCATTCGTCTGATGCCAAGCGGCCCAAGCGAGCGCAAGTACTTGATCATCGACATGAGCGGTGGCGAAGGCATCATGCCGCTCGCCGAGCAGGTTCCGAACGAACTTCGCACCTCAAGCGACGCCACGTTCAAGGTGTTCATCGTTGAAGTGCGCGAGACTGAACGTGGCCCGCAAGTTGTTGTCAGCCGCACGCACCCCGGCCTCGTCTTCAAGCTCTTCCAGATGGAAGTGCCCGAGATCGTCAGCGGCCAGGTGAGCATCATGGCAATTGCTCGCGAGCCGGGCCAGCGCTGCAAGATCGCGGTGGCATCGAATGACGAACGCGTCGACCCGATCGGTGCGTGTGTCGGCCAGCGAGGCTCACGCGTGCAACGCGTGGTCACCGAGTTGCGCAACGAAAAGATCGACATCGTGCAGTTCAGCGATGACAAGCGCACCATGATCATCAATGCCATGTCACCGGCCAAGGTCAGTGATGTCATCATCAGCGAAGACGGAACCCAGGCCGACGTGATCGTGCCTGACTTCCAACTCTCGTTGGCAATCGGTCGTGCCGGTATCAACGCGAAGCTCGCTGCGCAACTGTGCGGTCTGCGCCTCGATGTAAAGAGCGAGAGTGAGGCAGCTGGTCTGACAGTCGAGAACACTGCCGCCCCGACGACAGATGCGGGGAGCCCGACCGCTTGAGCAAAAGCATTCGTGTTTCTGCGCTCGCCAAAGAGCTCGGCATGGCGTCAAAAGACGTCGTCGATCTCTGTAATCGCATCGGCGTCGGCGTCACGTCGGCGTCATCGACGATGGTCGAGGCCCAGGCCGATCGCGTGCGTCGCCACGCCGAAGAGCAGGGTCTGAAGCGCGAGCCAGCACCCGAAAAGCCCAAGCGAGCAAAGAAGACTGATACGGAGAAGGCCGACGCCACAGCGACAGGCGCGAAGAAGACCACGAAAGCCAAGACCGCAAAGACCGGCGGCGAGAAGTCCGACAACGCAACGACCGATACGGCGTCTTCCGAAAGCACACCGACCGCCACTGCCACGCCGACGGCACCACCAATTGCTCCACCGGCTTCAACACCGACATCAACATCGACACCGCCACCATCGTCGACACCTCTCGCGCCAGCCGCCGCAACGCCTCCGCCGCCACCTGCTGCAACTCCGACCGCACCCTCGGTGACCTCGACGTCGCGTGTGGTGTCATCGCGACCGGGCCAGAGCGTCACCAATCGTCCGCCAGCGGCGCGTCCGCCTGCAGCCCGCCCCGCGACGGGCGCTCCAGTGACTCCGCCCAACATGCCGCCTGCAGGTCAGCGCGTGGTGCCGCCACCCGGTGGTCGTGTGATTCCGCCTCCGCCTGGTGGCAGTCGTGTGCCGCCGCCACCGCAGCGTCGCCCCGGTGGTGACGGTCGCGGTCCGCGTCCGGGTGCGCCGCGTGCGAACCCGACCGGTCGCATGGGTCGCTTCTCGTCATCGTCGCTTGGTCGCACTACACCCCGCCCAGGCGGCGCGGGTGCGCGTCCGGGTGCTCCGGGTGGTGCCCGCCCCGGTGGTGGTCGTGGTTCAGGTTTGGGTCGACAACTCGGTGGTCCGCAAGGTCGCGGCCCCGGTGCTCGCGGCTCAGGCGCGCGTCGTGGTGCGCGCAAGAAGACGCGTGAACAGCGCCGCAAAGACATGGAGCAGCTGCAGTCAATGCAGCCGACGCAGTATGTGCCCAGTAGTGCACCCGTGCCCGAGGGTCCGATTGTCGTTGAGCGTGGCTCGTCGGCACAAGAGTTCGCGCCGAAGCTCAATCGTGGTGCGGCCGACGTTGTGCGATTCCTCCTTGAGCAGGGTGAGATGGTTACCGCGACGATGTCGCTCGCCGATGAGCAGATGGAACTGTTCGCGATGGAAGTTGGCGCCGAGCTCATCCTCGTTGATCCGGGTCAACAAGAAGAGATGGAACTGCAGGCGCTCTTCGATGACAGCGACGACGCCGATGAGGCGCAGCAGGCACCGCGCCCGCCGATCGTCACGATCATGGGTCACGTCGACCACGGCAAGACCACACTGCTCGACAAGATTCGTTCGGCAAACGTCGTGGCAGGTGAGGCCGGCGGCATCACCCAGCACATCGGCGCCTACCAAGTGACGAAGAACGAAAAACTCATCACCTTCATCGACACCCCAGGCCACGCAGCATTCAGCAAGATGCGTGCGCGCGGTGCTGGCGTCACCGACATCGTGGTGCTCGTTGTCGCCGCCGACGACGGTGTGATGCCCCAGACCATCGAAGCGATCAGCCATGCTCGCGCGGCCGATGTGCCGATCGTGGTGGCGGTAAACAAGATCGACAAAGACAACGCCGATGTGCAACGCACCTTGTCGGCGGTTGCCGAGCAGAACTTGATTCCTGAAGCGTGGGGTGGCGACACGATCGTCGTCGAGATGTCGGCTCAGCAAGGTCTGGGCATCGACGACTTGCTCGACCAGCTGCTCGTGGTCGCCGAAGTCGAAGAACTCACTGCCAACCCGAATGGTCGCGCGAAAGGTTTTGTGCTCGAAGCACAGTTGGATGTCGGTCGCGGCCCAGTTGCCACGGTGTTGGTCGACAAGGGCACGCTCAAGGTCGGTGACCCGATGGTTGCGGGCGCGGCGTGGGGCCGTGTACGCGCAATCATCAACGACCGCGGCGAACAGATCAAAGAAGCAGGCCCATCATCACCAGTGCAAGTGCTCGGTTTGTCGGCCGTTCCGCAAGCGGGCGACGAGTTCCGCATTGCACCAGACGATCGCACCGCTCGAACGGTGGCCGACTCGCGAGCACAGCGTCAACGCCTGCTCTCGCAGCGCGGTGACGCTCGCGCGCAAAAGGGCGTGAAGTTGGAAGACATCTTCACCCAGATTCAGGCCGGCGAAACCGCCACACTCAACCTGTTGATCAAGGCCGATGTGCACGGTTCGCTCGAAGCCGTCACCGAGAGTCTGCGCAAACTCGAGCGCGAAGAAGTGAAGGCTGCCTTCGTGCACCGCGGTGTGGGTTCAATCACCGAAAACGACATCACCCTTGCCGCAGCGACCAATGCCACCATCATCGGCTTCAACGTGCGCCCCGACCGCAAGGTGCGCGACCTCGCAGAAGCCGAGCAGGTTGAGATTCGCACCTACGAAGTGATCTACAAACTCATCGAAGACATCGACAAGGCGATGAAGGGCTTGCTCGCGCCAGAGTTTGAAGAAGTCGTGACGGGTGAGGCCGAAGTGCGCGAACTCTTCCGTGCGCCCAAGGTTGGTGCGGTCGCCGGTTGCTTCGTGCGCTCTGGTGTCGTTACTCGCGGCTCGAAGGTGCGCTTCTTGCGCGAGGGTGTCATCATCTGGAAGGGCGCCATCAATACGCTGCGTCGTTTCAAAGACGACGTCAAAGAAGTGCGCGAAGGCTTCGAGTGCGGTATCTCGCTCACCGACTTCCAAGACTTGAAGCAGGGCGACATCATCGAAACCTACGACCTGCGCGAAATCGAGCGGGTGTAGCCGATCGGCATGCGTAACATCGCAGTATGAAGAACGCCGACCTCAACTTCCACTTCGACCCGGTGTGCCCATGGGCATACATCACGTCGCGATGGGTGGTCGAAGTGCAACAGCAGCGTGGTTACGAAGTGTCGTGGCACTTCATCTCGCTCTTCATGATCAACGAAGCACGCGGCTATAACGAGGGCAACAAGCCCTATCGCGACGGTCACTTCGCGGGTCTGCAGGCCCTGCGCGTCGCCAGTGCGGCGCGGGCCGCGGCTGGCAACGATGCCGTCGCCGCTGTCTACACGGCACTCGGCAAGGCGATTCACGTCGACAAGCGCCGCCCCGAGCAAACAGGCGGCATGCAAAACCTCTTGCGCGCGGTGCTGAGTGAGGCTGGCCTCAACGCTGCCTGGGCTGACAGCGCCGACGATGCGTTGCACGACGAAGTGATTCGCTATGAAACCGACAAGGCGCTCGAAGCAACCGGTAAAGACGTGGGCACACCAATCCTCGTCTTCTACCCAGGCACCGATCGTCAAGCCAGTTTCTTCGGCCCAGTGATTTCGTCGATTCCGCGTGGCGCCGAGGCATTGCGCTTGTGGGATGCCGTTGAGACGCTCGCCACCACCTCTGGCATGGCCGAGCTGAAGCGCTCGCTGCGTGCGGCGCCCTCGTTCGACTAACGCCCCGAACCTTTCGCTCTGCGCGAGCGTCACCTACGCTGGCGACATGCACGTCGTCTACACGCCAAAGCACCTGTTGCACGATCCAGCGACGGAGATCGAAGCTTCGACCACCCATTCTCCCTTCGAACACACCGGCCGCGCCGAAACCATCAAGGCGTCATTGCAGGCCGACTCGCGCTTTCGTTTTCGTGAACCAACTGATCATGGCGCCGACCCCATCAAGGCGGTGCACGACGAAGGGCTGATCGACTTTCTTGCCGTTGCGTGGGGTGAATACCAAAAGGTGGTAGGCGAGCGCCGCGAAGTCGTGCCCGACATGTTTTATCGCGATGATCTGCGCAATCAGATGGGTGGCACGAGTGAGCCCGCCGCAATCACCGCCCGTCTCGGTTGGTGGTGTTTTGAGACCACCACACCTCTCACCGAAGGCACCTATCAGGCGGCGCGTGCCGCAGTCGACACCGCACTCACCGCCACCGACATGGTGCTCGGCGGCGAGCGGGCGGTCTACGGCTTGTGCCGACCGCCAGGTCACCACGCCACCCGCGATCTCTACGGCGGCTACTGCTTCTTCAACAACGCCGCCATCGCGGCGCACGACATCGTCAAGCGCACGGGTGGCAAGGTCACGGTGCTTGATGTCGATTACCACCACGGCAACGGCACGCAAGAAATTTTCTACGACCGCGACGATGTGCAATATGTGTCGTTGCATGGCGACCCGCGGCGCGCCTACCCATATTTCACCGGCCATGCCGACGAGACAGGCACTGGTAGAGGTCTCGGCAGCACCTTCAACGTGCCGCTGCCGAAGCGCACGGCCGACGACGACTACATCTCAGCGCTCTCGACCTGCGCCGAAAAGATTGCGGCGTTCAAGCCCACTGCTCTCATCGTGTCGCTTGGGCTCGACACCTTCATCACCGACCCGATCGCCGACTTGGCAGTAACCACCGAAGGCTTCTCACGCAGTGGGGCATTGCTCGCGCAACTCGGCCTCCCGACAATCGTGTTGCAAGAAGGCGGCTACGACGTGCAAGCGCTCGGGCGCAACGTGCACGCCTGGCTCACTGGTTTCGGCGCCTAGTCGCGGCGCTGGTCGCGCAGATACGCCTCGAATTGGGCAGCCAACTCTTCGCCTGAGGGAATGTCAGCCGTGCTCTCATCACGCTGGTGAGCCGCGTCGTAGGCCGACTCAAGCTGACCGAGCAGCTGCACATGCTCGGGGTTGGCGGCGACAAGTGCATCGAGTCGCTCGCGATGTGTGGCTGCTTCGCTGCGGGCGTCGCTGACGTCAAGCGAGATGCCACCGGTATCGCAGACTGCCGAGAGCAACGCGACGGTTGCAGGCGGGTAGGGCATGCTGGTGGCGTAGTGCGGCACCTGGGCCCAGATGCCCACACTTGAGATTCCGCGCCCAGTAAGCACGTGTTCGAGCACGGCTTCGATGCCAGCGGGAACATCCACCGAACTACGCACGTAGGGCAGCGAAACGATTGCGTCACTCGAGGGCGAGGTGCACGAGAGGTTCACTGCGCGCGTGTGCGGTGTTGCAAACGGATACGCACCGAGCCCAATCATCTTGCGCACACGCAACTGCACCGCCAGTTCGCCGACCACCTTGGCGAAATGGTTCCACTTCGAGTCTGGCTCAGGGCCCGTCAAGAGCAGCACTTCTTTGTCGTTGATATCGCGGCCGAGCATCAGCTCGGTAGTCGGCCAATCGAGTCTGGTGTTGATGCCCTCGCGCAGCTCCATGGTGGGGCGACGAGCACGAAAATCGATGAACTCGTCGGCATCAAAGGTGACGAGCGTGGTGGCACCAGTCGCGGTGATGAGGCGAGTCATGGCGGCGTGGGCGGCGCCGCTCGCGTCGATCCACCCTTGCAACATCACCACGAGCAATGGGGAAGAGAGCGACGGCATCTTCGCGTAACCCTCGTGCAACCGATACGACATCTACGCGTCAGTGTAGGCGCCACCGCGCCTTGTGCTTCAACGCAAATGCCCTGCGACCACGGTTGAATGCCCGGCGACTCAACGCAGGCGCGACAGATAACGGTGTGCAGCTGTCACAGCCGACTCAACTTGGGCAGCAAACGGCGCCAACTCGCTGGCACTTCGATCGCCCAATGCGCCACCGAGATATCTGGCATACACGCCCTCGATGATGCAGGCAAGCTTCCAGAACGCAAACGAGGTGTAAAAGTCGAGCTGTGACACATCGCGCTTGGTGATGCGCGCATATCGCTCGACGAGATCTGCCCGATTGAGGAACCCTTTCACCCGATTGGCTTGCGCTTGCCACGCCGACGACTCGTCGTCGGGTCCGGTGTAATACGCCATCAACAATCCGAGGTCGGCGAGCGGGTCGCCGAGCGTGCAGATTTCCCAATCCAACACCGCCACGATGCGGCCATCATCGTTCACGATGCAGTTGTCGAGCCGATAGTCGCCGTGCACAATCGTGGCTGGACCTTGTTCGGGGATTCGCGCCGCCAGTGCATCATGCACCTCGTCGATCAGCGGCAAGTCACGAGTCTTTTGTGCGTTGAACTGCCCGTACCACCGCTTCAGCTGGCGAGCGATATACCCCTCATGCTTTGCGAGGTCGGCAAGACCAACAGCGTTCAGATCAACTGCGTGAATTGCCGCCATCGTGTCAATCAGCGATTCGCTCGCCGTGCGTCGTGCCGTTTCGCTCAACACACGCTCGGCGATCACGGCATCACGCACGACATGGCCGTCGACGAACCCCATCACATAAAACGGTGCACCATTCACTTCCACGTCGGTGCACATCGCAAGTGCTGGCGCAACCGGCACGTTCGTGTTGCGTAGTGCATGAATGATGCGGTGTTCGCGACCCATGTCGTGCGCGCTCGCCAGGGTGTGTGACAACGGCGGTCGGCGTAACACGTAGTGCACACCCTTGGCGTCGGTGAGTTTGAACGTGAGGTTCGAGTGGCCTCCAGCGATCACCTGTGAGGTGAACGGGGCAGTGAACCCTGCCACATTGGCCACCAGCCACGGCGTGACGGTGTCGACATTGATGCCGTCGCGGGCTGCATCGACCATGCGACGAAACTACTCGCCTCTGCCCACCGACACACCGAGCGGTATCGTGGGCGCGTGAATCAAGTGGTGAGTGTCATCGACGTCTCTGACGCCACCTTCCAACGTGACGTGCTTGAGCGCTCAAAGACGACCCCCGTCATCGTCGATCTGTGGGCCACGTGGTGTGGGCCATGCAAAACACTCGGGCCGATTCTCGAAAAAGTGGTGAAAGCGACCAACGGCAAGGTGGTGCTCGCCAAGGTCGATGTCGATCGCAACCCTGGCATCGCCCAGGCATTTCAGGTGCAGTCGATTCCGATGGTGGTGGCAATGAAGAACGGCCAGCCCGTCGATGCATTCATGGGTGCTCAGCCTGAGCACGCGGTGCGCGAGTTCGTCGGCAAGCTCGTGCCCGAAGGAGAAGTGCTTGACGTCGCCGCACTGCTGGCGCGTGGCGACGAGGCCAGTCTGCGCGAAGCGTTGAAGATGGAGCCGCAGAACGAACAGGTGGTCTTGGCCCTTGCCGCGCTCTTGCTGTCGCGCAACGACGTGACCGGCGCGCTCGAGATTTTGCAGCGAGTGCCGCAGTCGCCAAAGATTGCAGCGCTAGTCGAAAAAGCAAAGGACATGTTTGTGCCCGAAGACAATTACGCGACGCAACTTGACGCACTGCTGCCATTAGTCAAGGCCGACGAAGAGGCACGCAAACGCTTCCTCGAGATTTTGGAGACGATGGGCCCGGGTGATCCGCGCACGTCGGTGTATCGCCGGCGCATGACCGGCATGCTCTACGCCTAACTCGTCACTCGCATTCGCTGCACCCGCCGCCCGCATCCGCAGTTTTGCCCGAGTGCCGCATGTCGCTGCCGTGTTAGGTGGGTCTACTCGTGGCAGGACCGCCTCGATGGCGTACGGTCGTAGATATGGACACACTCGGCGGAATACCTTCCCATCCACTTTTCGTGCACCTTCCAGCGGTTCTCATTCCGCTGGCAACACTCGGTGTCATTCTGATGTTGGTGCGCCCGACGTGGTGGCATCGCTATCAGTGGGCCACCCTGACTGTCACTGGCATTGGAACTCTTGGTGCGATCCTGGCTGCAGGTTCGGGTGAGGCGCTCGAAGAGGGTGTTGAAGACACGGCAAATCGCTCACAGCTTCGCGCTCACGTTGAAGCCGGTGAGGCGGCTCGCACGATGTCAATCGTGTTCTTTCTTGTCGTACTGGTCGCCATCGTCGTGGTGCCATGGGTGATAAAGCGTCGATCGGCGGCTCCATCGTCACCGAAGTGGCTACGTCTGGTCGTGGCTGTCGCTCTGGTGGTAAGTGCAGGCGCCGCCAGCTGGACAGTCTTTGATGCAGGTCACTCAGGAGCCAAATCGGTCTGGTCTGACGTCAAGGTTGGCGAACGCGGTGAGCGCGGCGGCGAACGCGGTGAGCGCGGCGACGACGACTAGCTCGGAGTCTCAACGCTGCCTCGCTGACGCGTCGGCCCTGCGCTGACCCGTCGACCCTGCACGGTGGTGTTGCCGAAACCGCCCACCCGCGCACACCACGGGTGTGGAACCGTTACGTCGATTGTTCGTGTGGTGGGGCTGGCAGCGCGTCGTGGCGGCCGTCTTCGGTGTGCCGCTTGCGGTGTTCGCCGTCTGGTGGATGGTGCGTGCGCCGGCCCCACCCGTTGAATCACAGATTCCCTATGCGCCTGCGACCAGTGCGGCACCAGATGTTGGGCGCGCCGCGCTAGCAACACCAGATGTTGGGGCACTGCTCACGCCCGTTGCGCTACCCACACCCGTTGCGAGCCTCACGATCGTCGTGCACGTTGTTGGCGCGGTCGCCGAACCTGGTGTCTATGAATTGCCGGTCGGAGCACGCGGAGACGACGCCGTTCGCGCCGCAGGTGGGCTGACGAGCCAAGCCGATGTGCGCGCCGTGAATCTCGCGCTGCAACTGGGCGACGGCGAACAGCTGGTGATACCGCGCAAGGGCGAAACGCTGGCGCCAGCCGGATCACGTTCAACGTCGGGCGTCTCAGCCCCGCGCCTCGTCAATATCAATCGCGCCAGTGTCGCTGAGCTCGATCAACTGCCCGGTGTCGGCCCATCGACGGCTCGCGCAATCGTCGAGCACCGCGAGCGACACGGCCCGTACGCAACGGTTGACGACCTACTTGCGGTGCGCGGCATCGGCCCAGCGAAACTGGTGGAGATGCGGGCAATGGTCTCGGTGTCGTGACATCGAATCGACGAACTCTGGCAGTGGTGCGGCGAGCGCCGGCTACAGCGTGGCGAGTGCAAAGATTCCGAAGCCAACGAATCCGCCGAGTGACATCATCACGGCGAACGGCGCAAACTTCGCCCACCACGTTCGCCAGTCGGCGACTGCCTCACGGGTAGCCAGATGGGCGGCCAACTGCCCGACGACGAACCACAGGGCGAGGCTTGTGGCGACTCCGGTCGCAATGGTGCTCAACCCCGACGCAATCGGCACACCAAACGCCACGAGCACCGGACAACTCGCAATGAGCAACGCAAAGCCGACCAAGCCCGCGATGCGCCCCGGCAACAGCAGCAACACACCACCGCTCACGGCGACACTGGCGGCGCCAATCAGGGCGACGACACCACCGCGACGACGCAACATCGTGCGGTAGGCGACGATGCCACCGGGTACCGACACGCTCGCCATGTTATGCGAGACCACGGCGCGCGCTTGGCACTCGTCGCGCTCGGCTGCATCGTCGCGGCACGAGTCGGTATCGAGTTGGCGTCGCGATCTACGACGGTGGTGGTGCGGGCGAGTGCCATGTGGTGGTTGGTGGCTGCAATCGCGGTCTCGGTCACGGTGTGGCGTGCACTCACGAATCGCAGAATCGTCGTTGCCGTCACCGCCGTGTTGTTGGTGCTCGCCGCACATGGTGCTTCGCATTGGCAAGCACTCATGACACCGCAACTAGGCGAGTTCTCGGGTGTTGCCACTGCAGTGAGCGATGCACAAAGCCGCCGCGGCGCAGTCACCGTCGTGGTGCGTGTTGCGGGCGAACGATTCCGCCTCACACAACACGGCACGGGCAGGGGAGCTCTGCTCGCGGTGCGTACGGGTGATCGCCTTGTGCTCGATGCAGAACGCGCCGCCCTCGATGCACGCCGCCTGCGCTTTGTGGCCGGCCGCCATATTCAAGGAGAACTGCGCAACGTCACCGTGCACGCCGTGTTGTCCGCGGTGGCGCCGTGGCACCGGGCCGCCAATCGGGTGCATGAAATGATCGACCACGGTTTGCGCACCACACACCCGCACGATGCCGCCCTGGCTCGCGGCCTCGTGTTGGGTGATGACTCGGGTCAACCCGCGCGCATGACCGAAGTGTTTCGTGCGTCGGGCCTCGGTCATCTGCTGGCCGTGTCGGGGCAAAACGTCGCCTTACTTCTGGCCAGTCTCACACCGGGCTTGCGTCGACTCTCGCGTTGGTGGCGACTGGCGATGGCACTCGGCATCATCGCATTCTTCGCGCTCGTCACCCGCTTTGAACCCAGCGTCGTGCGCGCTGCCACCATGGCGGCGGTGGTGCAGGTTGGGTTTGCTGTCGGGCGCGATGCCTTGCCGCTGCGCGCACTCGCCATCACGGTGATGCTGGTGGTCATCGCTGACCCACTCGCGACGATGCAAGTTGGCTTCTTGTTGTCGGTCGCGGCAACCGCTGGGCTCGTCGTGCTCGCGCCACAACTGAGCGACGGCGTGCGCGAGGCCGTGGGCAAAGTGGTGCGACACGTCGTGGGCATACGCGTCACTCGATGGATGGGTGAAGTCGCCACCGCCACGCTCGCTGCACAACTTGCTGTCGCACCGTTTTCCCTCTGGTGGTTCGGATCACTGCCGAGCGTGTCACTCATAGCAAACCCGCTGGCGGTGCCTGTCGCCTCGATCGTGATGACCACTGCCGTGCCGCTCTTGGCCATTGCCGCCGTCGCACCCGACCCGATCGCAGTCATCGTGGTGTCGCCAGTCGTGGCGTGTGTGCGCTGGGTGTGGTGGGTGGCCGAACTCGGCGCACGCGTCGGCCCTCGCGGCGTCGCCAATGCCGTGGTATGGATTCTCGTGTTGCTCGGCCTGGCTCGCGCCGTATGGGTCGCGCGACCGCTCACCCTCATGCCACGCTGGAGGGGTGCCCACCTACCTCGTCAGCGGTGACGACGAACGACTCATCTCAGCGCGACTCAGCGAGCTCGTTGACGAACTCGTCGGTGACGCCGACCGCTCGTCGGTCTATGAGTCATATGACCTCGCCGAAGTGCAGGCCGACGATCGCGACGTGATGGTGCGCCAAGTGGTGAATGCCGCCCAGACACAGTCGCTCTTTTCTGACCGCCGTGTGGTGGTCGTGCGCAACGTCGACACGACGCCGCTCGACTCGGCTCCACTTGTTGACTACCTGCGCGCACCTGCTGACCACTGTCACCTCGTCTTCACTGCCAAGGGGAAAATCGGCAAAGCGCTGAATGACGCCATGAAAAAGTCGGGCACCGCAATCTTCGAAACCACGCCGCCGTCGAAGCGTCGCGAACTGATGGAGTGGTACAAGACCAAGTTCATCGAAGCTGGGCTGAAAATCGACGCGCTCGCACTCGAAGAAGTTGCCGATTGGCTCGGGCAAGACGCAGCACGCCTGCCCGGCCTCATTGAGGTGCTTACCTCGACTTACGGGCCCAAGCATCGCCTGACCTTCGACGACGTTGACCCGTTCCTCGGGCAAGCCGGCAGCGTGCAGCCGTGGGATCTCACCGACGCCATCGACTCGGGCGACACGGCCAATGCGCTCTTCATGATGCGGCGCATGGTGCGAAGCGGCGAGTACCACCCGTTTCAGCTGATGGCGCTCTTGCACAACCACTACACCAAGGCGATGCGACTCGACGGCTCGGGTGCGTCTGACCCGGCGCGTGCCATGGCACTCATCGGGTCGCGCAGCGACTATCAGGGCCGCAAGTATCTCGAGCTCACGCGCGCGATGGGGCCGAAGAAAATCTTCGAAGCAATCAACCTGTTGGCACGCGCCGATCGCGCACTACGCGGCGGCACCGGTCTTGAAGACGAGATTGTGCTCGAGGTGCTCGTCGCGCGGCTCAGCCGCATGATGCCGGCGCGTCAGCAGCAACGCGGCGCCAAACGTTCGGCAGCGCGACGCTAACGACGCAACGAGCGCGCGGGGCTAACAGACCGGGTCACGCCCGGCGAGTGCGGGTTACTTTGCGGCGTTGAGCGCGCGCATCAGGCGGCTCTTCTTGCGAGCGGCCTGCTTGGGGTGAATGATTCGCTTGGCGGCGGCCATATCGAGTCGCTTGACGGCCATTCGCAGCGCCTCGGCGTTCTCTGGGGTGCCCTTGGTGTCACGGGCGGCCTTCACGCGGGTGCGCACTTCGCTCTTCACGGCCTTGTTGCGCTCGGTGCGCTTGGCGTTGGTGATGACGCGCTTTTTCTGACTCTTGATGTTTGCCATGGCTCGCCCACGCTACCAGCGATGTTGCGCGTGACGCACTGCACCGCCCAACCGCCGCAGCGCATCAGCCATGAAGTGAGCGAAGAGTAGAATTTTCGTTGGTTTCGCCTCGTTTCTCACGGGTCGCACCAACCCCTTCATGGAACAGTCTCGCATCCGCAACTTCTCGATCATTGCGCACATCGACCACGGCAAGTCGACGCTCTCTGACCGCATTCTCGAGCTCACCAAGGCGGTCGACGCCCGAGAGATGCGCGCCCAATACCTCGACTCGATGGACTTAGAGCGTGAGCGCGGCATCACCATCAAGGCTCAAAATGTGCGGGTCGAGTGGAAGGGCCACACCCTGCACCTCATCGACACCCCGGGCCACGTCGACTTCGGATACGAGGTCAGCCGGTCGCTCGCTGCATGCGAGGGCGTGGTGCTGGTGGTTGACGCCGCGCAGGGCATCGAGGCTCAGACACTCGCCAACTGTTACCTCGCACTGGAGAACGACCTGGAAATCGTCGCAGCTCTCAACAAGATTGACCTTCCTGCCGCCGACCCCGATCGCTACGCGATGGAAATTGAGAAAGTGCTCGGTATCGCTGCTGAAGACATCTTGCGCATCTCAGCCAAGACCGGTCAGGGCGTTCCCGAGTTGCTCGACGCCATTGTCGCTCGCATTCCCGCGCCGCAAGGCAATGCTGACGAGCCGCTGCAGGCATTGATCTTCGACAGTCAATACGACCAATACCGCGGTGTGGTCTCGAGCGTGCGCGTGATGAACGGCCGCATGCGCAAGGGCGACAAGTTGCTCTTCATGCAGGCCACCGCCGAACACGAAGCATTGGAAATTGGTGCGCGCCGCCCAGCAACTCAAGAGGTCGCCGAACTCGGCGCGGGTGAAGTGGGCTATCTCATCGCCGGTGTCAAAGACGTCGGAGAGGCTCGTTCGGGTGAAACCGTCACGCATGTGGCACACCCAGCAGCGTCACCACTTGAGGGCTATCGCGACCCCAAGCCGATGGTGTTCTGTGGTCTCTTCCCAATTGACGCCGACGATTTCGAAACGCTGCGTGAAAGTTTGCAGAAACTGAAGTTGAACGATGCATCGATCACGTATCTGCCCGAGTCGTCTGGTGCGCTCG
>RGSV01000060.1 GCA_010025655.1 Acidimicrobiia bacterium | reverse complement strand
CGTTCAGGCTCCCATCGTCTAGCGGCCTAGGACACAGCCCTCTCAAGGCTGCGGCACGGGTTCAAATCCCGTTGGGAGTGCCAGTTGACTGGGCGCTCGCGGTGCAGCCGCGGTGCCAGTTAGTGCACGAGGGCGGGCAGCCCGATGAGGCATTCGTAGTCGGTGACTTCGTTGTAAAGAAATGCCGACAGGCGCACGCCGGTGACTCCACCGGGGCTCGTGATGGCAATTTCGGCACGCAGGTGGTGACGCGCAGCAGTAATCAGTGCATCTTCGGCTGCGGTGTCAAGATGTCGTGCACCGGGCAACGGCACGATGCGTAGATTCGGCGCTCGCAGCTCGGGGTGCGTCGGTAGCGCCACACCCCAGGCCTCGGCCAGCATCTCGGCAGCCAGACCAACCACACGGCGGCAGTGCGCATCGCGCTCGGCCCACGGCCAGCGTGACAAGAACTCGAACGCAGCTGGCGTAGCGAGATACGACGACAAGTCGGCGGTGCCCTGTGTGTCAAAGGAGAGTGGAAAACCGCGTTCTGCATTCCAACTACCGGCAAGCGGCTCAAGAGCAGCGCGAGCGCGCGCCGAACATGCAACAAGAGCTGCCGATGGGCTCGGAGCAGCGACCCACTTGTGAAAGTTGCTGACCCACGCATCGATGCCGGGCGGAATCGCCGGCACCACCTGACCCGCGACGTGTGCTGCGTCGACCACGATGAAACACTCGGGCCGCACCGCACGTACGGCAGCTGCGATCTCTGCGATGGGGTTCAGCTGCGCGCTCGTGGCGACGATCTGGTCGATGACGAGCACGTCGGTATCGCCGAGTTGATTTACGATCTCGGCGACACACGTCAATGGCGTTGCCTGCGCCGGCGGCAGGGCGGATAACTCGCGCAGCGTGGCATCGGCTCGTCGGGCGAGCGAACGCAGGCCGAGCACCACGCCGCCGTAGTTCGACGTCATCGTTGCGATCTTGGTGCCGTGTCGTACTACCGACGCTGCGGCGGCGAGAACTCCCTGCGATGCATTGGGCACGAAGGCGAGGTCGTCACCGGAGGCACCAAGCGCGGCAGCACACGTGGCTCGAGCCTCGACCAACATCGAGGGCAGACGCGAGCGAAAGAAGAGATTTGGATTGTGATCCATCTCGGCGCGAATGGCTTGTTGCACTCGCGCCACCTCACGGGGGACAGCACCGAACGACCCGTGGTTGAGATACCGAACCGAGGGGTCAAGACTCCACTCGGTGGGAGAAGCGAGGGTCACAGATAACCCTCGCGCCGGCGGGGCAGCACGACGATGCGCGCGTGCCGCCGCCGGCGACGAAGAGAGAGCGGGTTAGCGCTTCTTCTTGGCGGGCTTCTTCGCGGCAGCGGCAGTCTTCATCGACGTGTTCAACTTCGGGGCAGCGACTGCTCCGAGTGCAACGTCTTTGAAGCCCTTCAGTGCCGTGATCTTGGCGACGGTCTTCGCCTTGATCTGAATCTGCTCACCCGTGGCTGGGTTACGACCGATGCGCGCCGGGCGCTTCTTCTTGAAGAACTTGGCGAAGCCCGAGATGTTGACGATCTCACCCTTGGCCACATTGGCCAGGATGACATCGACCGTTCCCTCGATGACGGCTTTCGCCACTTTCCTCTCGACACCGGAATGAATTGCTACTGCGTTGATGAGTTCATTTTTCTTCATAGGTGACCCACCCTATTACACGGGTGGTGGATAGCTGGGTGATACTCGCCCCGCCGAGGGCTGGCGAAAGTCGAGCGAAATCGGGGTGAACGGGCCCCTAGAACCGCACGCGACAGACGCGCGGGCCGTGCACCTGGCCACCCGCCCACGTGACCGCGGCGGGGTCGACGAGCGAAAACTCGGGGATGCGCTCAAGCCATACCTGCAGGGCGACCCGCAACTCGAGCCGAGCGAGGTTTGACCCCGCACAGCGGTGGATTCCCGACCCGAAGGCCACGTGGCGGTTGTGTTGGCGATCAAGGATGACCTCGTCGGGGTTCTCGAATTGTCGAGGGTCGCGGTTGGCGGCGGGAAACGCCATCAAGATGCGGTCGCCGGCCTTCATCGGGCAGCCTTGAAACTCGATGTCGCGGTCGACAAGTCGGGCCATCGTGACGGGCGAGTAGGCGCGCAGCAGTTCTTCCACTGCAGTCGGCCACAAGTCGGGGTTGTCGCGTAGCTGCTTGCGGTGCTCCGGGTGCTGGGCGAAGTGCCAGAGTGACGAGCCAATCGCGCTCCAGGTGGTGTCGATGCCGGCAATCAGCATCAGGTTGCACACGCCGAGCACGTACTGATCGGTGACGGGGTATTTGTCGCCCGAGTTCAGAAGGTCGGTGATGAGGTCGTTCTCGCGCGGGTTCTTCTTGCGGTCTGCCAACTCTTCGCGGAAGAAGTTGATGATCTTGTTGCGATTCTCCAACCGCACGATGGGGTCGGTGAGACCCACTTCGAGCACGCCGCGCACCCAACTGACGAATTCATCAGCCATGTCGTCGCGCACCCCGAGCATCGCCGAGATGACACGCACCGGAATCTGCTGGGCGTAGTCGGTGCCCGCATCAGCCTCACCCTTGTCGATGAAACCGTCGATGAGGCGGTTGCACAAGTCGCGTGTGCCCTGCTCATATTTCGCCACCGACTGCGGCGCGAAAACCGGGAGGATGAGACGTCGGTGCCAGTGGTGGTCGGGCGGATCACTGGTGATCGGCGGGGCAGCGATGCCCGCGTAAGGGCCCTCGGCTTGACGCAGCGGGCTCGCTGTCACGGTGATGCTGCGCGAGGTGAAGATCTCGTGTTCTTGGGCGATTGCGACGACATCGTCATATCGTGTCGGCAACCACGAGCCACCCCACCGATCGGTGTGGGCAATCGGACACTTCGACTCGCGAATCTCGCTCATCGTCGGATACGGGTCGCGCACGAACTCCGGGTCGAAGATGTTGTAGTCGGATGTCGGGTCGGTGACGGGGCCGGAGTTCTCTTCGACGGTGGTCACGAGTTATTCCTCGATGATGATGGCGTCTTCGGGGCAGTTGGCCTGTGCGCGGCGCGTCTTGGCGTGCAGATGCTCGGGGAGGTCGCCCTCGATGAGCACCGTGGCGTGACCGAGTTCGTCGCTGCCGAACACTTCAGGAGCAGCGATTGAACACATCTGCTGACCTTGGCATGAGTCTTGGTCGACGCGCACGCGCATGAGATGAGAGTAGTCGCGCGCCAGCGTGCTGGTGTCAGCCAGGCGGCACGGAGTCAGCCGGGCAGCACGGTGTCAGCCGAGCGCGGTGGGCGAAAAACTCTTCCACGGGGCAGCAGCTTCGAGTTGCGCCGCCACCCGCAACAACAGATCCTCGCGCCCGTAGGCGGCCACGAGTTGCACACCGACCGGCAAGCCGCTGGCCGTGCGACCGAGGGGCAGGCTGATCGCTGGTTGACCCGACATGTTGAATTGCGCCGTGAAGCGCACCCATTCGCTCGCCAGGCGCGAGGGCTTTAGCGGGTCGCTCGGGTCGTTGGTAAAGGATCCGACGGGGAAGGGAATCTTGGACAGGGTGGGCGTGAGCAGTAGGTCGAATCCACCATGCCACCATTCGGAAATCGCCCGGCGAAATGCAGCCGCAGCGTTCATCGACTTTGCATAGTCGAACGCTGATGCCTTTGATGAGCGCTCGGCTTGCTCCCAATTTACGAGTTCAATGTCATCGCTTGTCACCGGTCGACCGAGCATGGTTGCGAGCGCATCGCGAGACACCGCCTGATTTGTGGCCCACATCGCACCGAAGCGCGGCGGAAACGACGCATCTGCCATCGCCGCTGGAAACGACTCTTCGACGCGGTGGCCCAGCGACTCGAGCAGCTTCGCAGTGCTGCGTGCTGAATCACGACACTCGACATCGACTGGCACACCGAGTGGGTCATGGTCGAGCAGGCCAATGCGCAGCGAACCGACAGGCGCACCAACTTCGTGCAGGTAAGGTCGCGCCGGCGGCGGCGCGATCACACCGTCACCGACGCCCGGGCAGGCTGCCCCATTCGCAACTGTTGGTGCGCCCAAATGGCACGAACCCTGCGTCGATGTAGCGATCAACCATGACGGTGTTTCGTGTCGCGACGTATCCCGCAGCTTTGAGGGCTTTGTTGCCGTTACTGATGGGTTGGCCGGCGTACAGCGTGTGAAGATCTTTGAACAACGTCGGCACGCCGAAAAACGTCGCGCGTCTCGAGACATCGTCATCTCGTTTCGAATCGGCTCGCTTGGCCAGATTGCGAGCGTGTTCAAGCCACACGATGTTGACGGCGTTGATCTTCGAGTTGTATGCCTCGTAGCGCTCGATGGCAGCATCGAGAAGTTCGAGTGCAGAAACTTTTTTGTCGCGCACGAGCTTGGCCTGGTCAAGCGCCGACATGAAACGTGTGTCACTCGCCAATTTTGATAACGCCATGGCTTACTAACCTAGTGAAGTCGTGACTCCGCAGAACTCGTCGGGGCGCGCGAGCGTGCTTGAGATACTGCGTGCGCCATCGGTGGGCGCTTATATCGCAGCAAATGTTTTGCTCTATGTGGGCCTGTCGCTGCAGGTGACGACACTCGCCAAACAGGTGTACGACATCACGCGACGTGAACTCGACCTGGGCTGGCTGGGTTTGGCTGAGTTCCTGCCGATTGCGCTGCTTGTTTTCGTGACCGGCACCGTGGCCGATCGCTACAACCGCAAGCGAGTGTCGCAGCTGGCGATGATGGGCGAGCTGGCATCGGCCCTGTTGTTGGCGTGGTACGCATCGACCGAGCCGACGGGAGTCTTCCCGATTTTCATGATTGCGATTCTCTACGGCGGTTCGCGTGCATTCTTGGCGCCGTCAATGCGGCCAATCGCGGCGAACATTGCCCCCGAGGGTCGCTTGCCGCAGATGATTGCGCTGTATTCCACCGTGTGGACTTCGGCGGGCATCATCGGGCCGGCTGCATCGGGGTTCTTATATTCCGCGTCACCTGTGCTCGCGTACCTGGTTGGGTCAGCACTCATCCTCTGCGCAATTGCGTCGTTTTCGGCCGTGCGCGTGCCACCCACGCGGCGCGTGGGCAATGCCGCTGGTGAGTCGCATGCTGGTGAGTCGCATGCTGGCGCCAGCGGCGAGCGCCCCACCTTGCGCAGCGCCGTCGAAGGGCTTCGTTACATTCGACGCACGCCAATACTGTTTGCGGCTATCGCGCTTGATTTGTTTGCCGTGCTCTTTGGTGGCGCGGTCGCACTCTTGCCAGTGATCGCTGAAGAACGTCTCGGTGTTGGCAACATCGCGTATGGGTGGTTGCGCGCGGCCGCCGGCATCGGAGCGGGCAGTGTGGCGTTGCTCCTGGCGATACGCCCGCTGCGCCGCCATGTGGGCAAGTGGTTGCTCGTCGCGGTTGGCGTGTTCGGAGTCGGCACCATCGTGCTCGGTCTGACCCGCACTTATTGGATTGCGTTCGTTGCCATTCTCGTGATTCACGGCGCCGACATGGTGAGCGTGTTCGTGCGTGGCTCAATCGTGCCGCTCGTAACGCCCGACGACAAACGTGGTCGAGTGTCGGCGGTGGAAAACGTGTTCATCGGCGCAACGAACGAACTCGGCGCGTTCGAGTCGGGTGTTGCGGCGGCGGCAGTGGGAGTGCCAGCAACCGTGGTGGGTGGTGGCGTGTTCACCCTCGGCATCGTCGGCGTTTGGTGGGTAAAGTTCAAGCAGTTGCGCAACGTCGATCGCTTTGAAGATTTGCAGCCTGCATGATTCACCTTCGTGCCACCTTCGTCGCGGTGCTCATGCTCGGGTTCGTCGCGGGTTGTGCAACACAAGAGACCGCTACGACTGACGTCGGAGTGCTTGAGGGTGTCGGCCGTCTACCGGGCTACGACTTTTGGGCACCCGTGACTTTGCCCGATGGAGCGCAACTCGAGTTGCCGCTTCCTGAAGGCGGGCCAGTCGGTGGTCGTGTCGATGGCAACCGCGTGCTGCTTGTCGGTGATTCGATCCTTGCTTCGACCGCCAAGCGCTATGCCGGGGAAATGTGTGATGCGCTTGAGCCGCTTGGTTGGCAGGTGGCGGTTGAAGCCGAGCCTGGTCGCTTCGCTGAGTTTGGTGTGCGTGTGCTCGAACGGCGCATCGAAGCTGTGTGGGATGTGGTGTTCATCTACCTCGGTACCAACTACGAGGGCAACGAGGGTTCGCTACGCAAACAGTTCGACAAGATGTTCGCGCTCACTCAGGGCGTCGAAACCGTGGTGCTCACCACCGGCGAGTTTCGTGCCGCGCAGAAGACCGTCAACAAAGTGATAAAGACAGCCGCCGCCGAACACGATCACGTACATGTGTTGGATTGGGCGAGTGTGATGAAGTTGAAGGGCATTACCGGAAAAGACAGGGTGCACCTCTCTGACACTGGTCGTGCCGTTCTGGCCCAGACCGTGGCGCGAGCGCTTGATTACGCCCCGTATCGCGAGCCGTCGTGCCTCGACCCGAAGTTCCGCCTGCTGCGCGGGCGCGACACCACCCACCAGCGCGCGCTGCGTGAGCAGGTCCGCAAGGTTCGCCAGGACATGCATGCGCACCGTGTCCGCCAGCGCGGCGTTGGCCAGATCCTCGCGCAGAAGCGTTTCCGCCTCGCGGCGAGCGGCCTCGGACCCGAGCGCGATCAGCAGC
>RGSV01000059.1 GCA_010025655.1 Acidimicrobiia bacterium | reverse complement strand
GGCATCGAGCGCGTGGTGGTGGTCATCAACATTCGGGTCGAACCTCAGTGCACCGCCGTCGCAGCGCATGAGCTGGATCTCACCCATCTCTGAGAGTTCGTCGAGCGTTTGATACACCGTGCGCAGCGAGATGCCGGGCATTCGCTGGCTCGCCACCGCAAACAGTGCATCGGCTGTCGGGTGGGTGGCGTTGTCGTGCAACAGCGAAAAGATCAGTTGTCGTTGCGGCGTGAGGCGACGACCTTGCGCGCGATATTTGGCGGCAACGAGTTCGGGGGTTTGCACGCAGAGCACGCTATTCGCTTGCTGTGCTTATTTGCAAATCGTGCAGACAAGGGCGGGGTGGTCAGCCGTCACACCGCAGCGCTACTCCCGTGCACAAAAGTGAACTGAGTGCACTAAAGTGAACGCGCCATGCACGTTGGTCGCCCCCTGCTCAGCGTCACCGGTGGTCTTGAGGGCTCGGTGTTAGAGGCGCTGGCTGGCGTCGTCGGGCCTCTCTCGCTGAATGACATCCACCGTCGTGCTGGCAACGCTTCAAAGAGCGGGGTGCGCAAGGCACTGCTTCGCCTTGAGTCGGGTGGCACCGTCGAACGTGTCTTGGGTGGCTACCAACTCAATCGCGAACATCTCGCCGCCCCATCGATTATCGAACTTGCGCTACTTCGACGACGACTCTTTGAGCGACTTGCCCACGAGATTCGCTCGTGGCGACCGCCCGTCGCGCTGGCCGGCGTCTTTGGCTCGACGGCGCGCGGCGACGGCGACGAGGCAAGTGACATTGATCTGCTCATCGTTGGCAAGCAAGTGGCGCCCGACGCACTCGGCCGGCTCTGCGCCAGTGTCGAACGGTGGACGGGCAACCTCTGTCGAGCGGTCGTTCTCCGCCCCGCCGAACTCTCCGCGACACGCCGTCAGAACCCTGAATTGTTCGAAGCCTGGCGGAATGATCTGGTCGTTCTGGTCGGTGAGCGCACACAGATAGTTGAGGAATCACAACGTGGCGCGAAGCAGTCCCCGCAGCGCGGCGTGCACCCCCGCTGACTCGCGCAACCGACTTCGCCAAGCCGAGGCCTTTCTGCGCGCTGCCACTGCAGTGCTCGACAGCAATGACACGCTTGATGCCGCCGGAGTCGCAGCAGCACTCGCGGTGCTTGCCGGCATCGCAGCCTCCGACGCGGCCTGTTGTGCCCGTTTGGGTCATCGAGCGCGCGGCCAAGATCATCGTGAGGTGCGTCGACTGCTCACGACCGTGCACCCAGGTGGTGTCGAGATGATGAAACATCTCGATGCACTCTTGGCAGCAAAAGATGACGCGCACTATGGCGCAAACGTGATGATCGCTGCGAAGGCAACAGCATTGGTGGGTCGTGCCGCTCGCCTCGTTGCGTTGTCGCGTGCGGTATGCGCGACATAGGGCTTCTAGGCTCGGCGCGGTGAAGAACGAGGCCGGCAGCTCCGCGACGGGCAACGCCGGCAAGGCGGTCTCCCCCGTCGCGCAGCGCGCCGCCACCCTCAACCGACTGCGAAACGACACCTTCGACGTGCTTGTTGTCGGGGGTGGCGTCACCGGGGCCGGTGTCGCGCTCGACGCCGCCGCCCGCGGCTTGCGCGTAGCGCTCGTCGACCAATCTGACTTCGCTGCAGGCACGTCATCAAAGAGCAGCAAACTGATTCACGGTGGGCTGCGCTACCTGCAGCAGGGCGATATCGCGCTCGTGTATGAAGCCCTCTACGAACGCCAGCGTCTCTTGCGCAACGCGCCACATCTCGTGAAGACATTGCCATTCATGATCCCCGTCATGACCCGTGATGGAGTGGTGTCTCGCAAGATCGCCCGCGCGCTCGGCTCGGCATTGTGGATGTACGACCTCACTGGCGGTTGGCGCGTCGGCAAGTTGCACCGCCGGTTGCGTGCTAAGGCTGCTCTTGCGCATATGCCCACGATGGATGCCACAAAGCTCTCGTCGGCATACCTCTATTTCGACGCCGAGGCTGACGACGCTCGCCTCACCCTCGCAATCATTCGTTCTGCCATCGAACGAGGTGCAACCGTTGCCAACTATTGCGGCGTCGCCGCGTTGCGTAAAGACGACGCTGGTCGCATTGTCGGCGCGAGTGTTGCGACGCGCGACGGTGAAGCTTTCGACATCTCGGCACGCGTCGTGGTGAACGCCACCGGCGTGTGGGGCGATGCGCTACGTCGCATGGATGTTGGTGGCGATTCGGTGACGATTCGCCCCGCCAAGGGCATTCACATCACGGTGCCGTGGGAGCTCGTGCGCAATGACATTGCCGCAGTCATCCCCGTGCCGGGTGACAAGCGTTCGCTCTTCGTGGTGCCACACATGCCGAATGGTGACGGCACGTTCCGCTACACCTACGTTGGCACCACCGACACCGATTACCAAGGCGGCATTGACGACCCACAATGCACCACCGAAGACATCGACTACTGCCTGCGCGCGCTCAACAAGGCAATCGCGGGCGGCGGGCGCACGATCACGCGCGACGACGTTGTCGGCACGTGGGCGGGTCTGCGACCGCTCGTTGTCTCGGCTGATGGTGCCGCGGCGAAGGGTCGCACCGCAGACTTATCACGCCGCCACAAGGTGATCATCAGCGATTCAGGCATGATCACCATCACCGGCGGAAAACTCACCACCTATCGCAAGATGGCCGAACACACGGTTGATGCAGCACAGAAGTTGCTCGGTCGCCGCAGTCGCTGCTCGACCAAGCGCATGCACCTGTTCGGCGCCACCACCCGCAACCGCGACGAACATCTCGTGTCGCGATTCGGCACCGAGGCGGTGGCAGTTCGTGCGCTTATCGCGGCCGACCCGTCACTGGGCGCGCCGCTCGTACCTGGGCTTCCCTACGTGCGCGCCGAGGCGGTCTATTCGGCACGCCACGAGATGGTGGTCACCCTCGACGACGTACTCGCGCGACGCACACGCGGGTTGCTGTATGACCGCGATGCCACTCTGCGGGCCGCAACCGACGTCGCCGAACTCATCGCCCCCGACCTGGGGTGGAATGCCGAGCGCATCACTCGCGAGGTGCAGCACTTCTCGGAGATCTGCCAGCGCGAAGTTGCCGCCGCCCGCTGATCTCTTCGGCCCCGCGTGACAGAGTGAGTGGCGTGACACAACCAACACCGCCAATCGACTTCGGCGACGGCCCACTCAACGCTCGATGGTCGACGCCACGACCGAGCGAGATGAATGCCATCATCGACGAACTGCGCGCCATCTGCCCGATCAGCACAACGGGGGCTGACCTCGCCGAACATGCCCGCGACTGGTGGCCGCTTGCCATGCGTTGGGCGCTGCAGGCGCAGGTGCCACAACTGCCATCAGTTGTCGCAACACCTTCCACCACCGACGAAGTGCGACGAATCGTGCTCGCCTGTGCGAGACACGACACACCGCTCACTGTTACTGCTGGACGCAGCGGTGTGAGTGGTGCATCGGTGCCACTGTTCGGCGGCGTCGTGCTCGATACCACTCATCTACGAGGCGTGGTGTCTGTCGATCGCACGTCTGGCATCGTCGAAGTGTTGCCCGGAACGTTCGGCCCCGATCTCGAGCGTGCGGTAAACGAACACGGGCTGACGGTCGGGCACTTTCCACAGTCATTCGACATCTCCACCGTCGGCGGATGGGTCGCCTGCCATGGTGCGGGTCAGTTCTCTACTCGCTACGGAAAGATCCACGACATGGTCGTCGGGCTCGAGGTGGTGCTCGCCGACGGCAGTGTGATTCGCACGGGTGGTGCACCAGCCGCCGCCCACGGCCCCGACGTCTCGGCGATGTTTATCGGCAGCGAGGGAACTCTCGGAGTCGTCACTCGCGTGTGGCTACGTGCGCACGAAGTGGCACCGGTGCGGCGCAAGGCGGCATACTTCTTCGCTTCATTCGCTGATGGTGTCGCAGCGATGCGTGAAGCCATTCGCGCCCACGCCACACCCGCCGTCTTACGGCTCTACGACGCAATCGAGGCACAACGCAGTCACGGTGGCGACGGCAGCAACAGCACGCTCATCGTGCTCGATGATGGTGAGCCTGAAATCGTTGCGGCAACACTCGCAGTGGTCGACCGGTGCGCACTCGCGCATGGTGCAGTGCGCGCGCCCGACGAACGTGTCGACCACTGGCTCGCCCATCGCAACGACACGAGCGGTCTGCAAGCACTCACCAAGAAAGGCTTCGTCATTGACACGATGGAGGTTGCAGCACCCTGGTCGAAACTCACCAGTGTCTACACCAACGTCGTCGCCGCGACCTCGGCAGTCAGCGGCGCACGCAGCGTGAGTGCCCACGTGTCGCACAGCTATCTCGATGGCGCCTGCATCTACTTCACCTTCGTGGGGCAACTCTCGTCGCGCGACATCACTGATGCCACCACCGCTGAACACGAGCGGCTCTATCTCGCGATGTGGAATGCCGCCCAACGCGCCGCTCTCACTGCCGGCGCAAACCTCGCTCACCATCACGGGGTAGGGCTCAATCGGGGTCGTTTCATGCGCGAAGCGATGGGTGACGCCTTCAACGTCGTGATGGCGTTGAAGCAGGCGCTTGACCCGCGCGACATCTTTAACCCCGGCAAGTTGGGTCTGCCGACGCGTCGCGGTGCGATGCCGTGGAGCGGCAGCTCTACATGAGCGTGCTCGCCATCGAGAACGGCACCAACACATGAGCGTGCTCGTTGTCGATGTCGGCACCACGGGGCTGCGTGCCGCGGTCGTGCGCCCCGACGCCACAATCGTCGGCTTCACCTACGAACCGCTGCCACCCACGAGCCCGTTTGCTGGTCTCGTTGAGTTTGATGGCGTCGCGATGAGAGACGCGGTGTTGCGAGTCGCTCATGCAGCACTCGCCGTGGGCGGGCCGGTACGCGCGGTCGGCATCACGGCGCAACGCGCATCAACCATCGTGTGGGATTCGCGCGACGGCACGCCAGTCGCACCTGGGCTCGGCTGGCAAGATCTGCGCACCGTTGGTGAATGCATTCGATGGAAGCAGGAGCGCAACCTCGTCTTTGCGCCGAATCAGACTGCCACCAAACTCGAGTGGCTGCGCAAGAACGTCGAGGCTGCACGGTCTCCGTTTGCGCGCGCAGGCACCGTCGACACCTGGGTGGCCGCGGTGCTCAGCAACTTCAGCGTGCATGCGACAGATTCATCCAACGCCGCCGTCACCGGGCTTGCTGACCACGCCGCACTCGCCCGACACGAATGGTCGACCGACATCGTGCAGGCCCTCGACATCGATCCTGCGATGTTGCCGCGCATCGTGCCGACCATCGGCGTGGTCGGCCAGGCACACGCGCTGCCGGGTGCTCCGCCAATTGCCGCACTCGTCGGCGATCAGCAATCATCGCTTGTCGGTCAGGGCGGCATCGTCGCCGGCGCCGCAAAGGCCACCTTCGGTACGGGCGGCATGCTCGATGTCTATGCAGGCACGGCAACGCCGAAACATCTGGCGCGCACGAAAAACGGCACCTTCCCGATCGTGGTGTATTCGCAGGGCGATACCTTGCACTGGGGCTCTGAAGCAATCATGCTCACTGCGGGCTCGAACGTCGAGTGGTTGGTGAACGACCTCGGCGTGTTGCCCGACGCGCAAGCGAGCGACGCGATTGCAGCAACGGTCGAGTCGAGCGATGGAGTGGTCTATGTGCCCGCCCTCATCGGTCTCGCGACACCTCATTGGGACTACGGCGCGCGCGGCACCTTGCTCGGTCTCACGCGTGGAACGACTCGCGCGCATGTGGTGCGTGCCGTGCTCGAAGGCATCGCCCATCGCGGTGCCGACTTGCTCGACGCCACCGAACGCGACACAGGTCTGCACGTCGAGCGCCTGAAGGTTGATGGCGGCATGAGCCGCAACGTCGTGTTCACCCAGGCGTTGGCCGATGCGACGTGCCGCCCCGTCGACATCTGTCGCGAGACCGAAGCCACCACGCTGGGTGCGGCGTTCTTGGCGGGTGTCGCCGTCGGAGTCTGGAACACGCTTGACGAGGCAACCTCACTCGTTGCGCCGCTGCGCACCGTCGAGCCGCAGTCAGCGGCGGCGGCATCAAACATCTCGCGGGCACAATGGCACGAAGCGGTGCACCGTTCGCGAGGGTGGATTCCTGCTTTGTCTGCGCTCGACTTCTAGACGTCGGGCCATCCCTCGTGCCGACTATTCTGAGCGGGGCGCTCGCGCCACTGGTCTGATGATGATTCCTTCCGCCACTACCCCGCCGAGCACCGCCGACGTGGCACTGCTTGCCTTTGGCAACGGCGCCGAACTTGCCGCCCGCGACCTCTACGCCGTGGCTGCTGGGTTGAGCGCCTTCAGCGAAGAAGAAAAGACCGTGCTCGTCGGCTTCCACGATCATCACCGCGCCGCCGCACAAGCGTTGGCTGGTCTCGTGGGGTCTGACGCACCGAACGTGCGTGAAGACGCGGTGTACAACGCATTTCGTTCGCGACTCGACGGCAGCGACAAGAGCGCTATCTACGACGCATTGCGCGAACTCGAGAACACGCTCGTTGCGACCCACACCTCGCTCGTCGGCACACTCGACGGCACCGCAGGGTCGGCACTCGTCGCATCGATCATCACCACGCAGGCCCGTCACGCAGCGATTCTCGCCCTCGTCGCTGGTCGCGCGCTGAATGACGCCCTCGTCAACTC